>DEBE01000030.1 GCA_002348425.1 Alphaproteobacteria bacterium UBA2964
AAGCCGATTAGAAAGTGATCACCACCTGACCAAACGTTGGCGTTTGAACACAGGATTGCCGGAACCCCTTACAGCTTTAGAACCGAGCGAACGTGCTGCCCTTGAACGTCACCTTCAGTTCATAACGAATAACCAAACCTCTAAAGCCCTAAATAAATTACTAGCTAATCAGAAAACACTCTCCAATCATCTAGCAATTGATCAGGAGGAACTTATTCAACGCACAGCATATATCGGACGGACCGGGCCTCGCACTCAAGTCAAAGAGAGTTATATGGGAATTTTTGAGCGTGCTATTCAAGGATTCGAAAAAATTGAAATTTTTTATCGATCACTGAATCATCAACGCACAACTTGGAGAACAGTTAATCCACTTGGACTCCTATTTGGACGATTTGGATATCTCGTCGCTTCAAGACAAGACAAACCTGCAACCTATCGACTGGATCTCATAGAAAATGTTCGCCCCACTGGATTAATATTTGAGTCAGACCCTAATTGGAATTTAAAAGATTGGGCCGCTCAAAGCTTTGGTATTTATCATGGTGATAAGATTTTAGAGATAAAACTTCGGTTTTCGGGTGAAGCCGCTAAGCGCGCTCAAAAGGTTCAATTCCATAAAAGTCAAAAAATGCGTCGTATCAAAGGTGGGCTTGTTGTCGAACTACATTGCCAAGGTCATCGTGAATTGATCCATGAACTCTGTCATCCTGATTGGTTGGGTCAGGTAAAAATTATATCGCCTGAGTCACTGCGTTTTGAATTTGACGAATACATCAAGAATTTAAGAAGTGTAACCTATTAATCTTCCCTATTGGTAAATTTTAGATTGCTTATTTTCATCCCGTTGGTGATCTGATCCTCGTCAGACATTGGCGGAGGGAGAGGGATTCGAACCCTCGATACGGTTGCCCGCATACACGCTTTCCAAGCGTGCGCCTTCAGCCACTCGGCCACCCCTCCATTTAACTAATTTAACAGACCCCCTAAATTTCTCAAACAGAGAACGTTGATTACCAAAAGAGAGAACTTGCAGCAATAGGGTCCGCTGACTAAACTCGAAAGGTTGTAAAATCTTTGGGGGTCGGTTAGATGAGTATTTTCCGCTTCGTTGGTTTATTTCTGGCTATTTTAGCAATGGCTGCTTTAGGTTTTGAGCTCACTCAGGCACTTATAACTCAAGACTGGAATATTCTAACATTGGGGGAACTTTGGTTTAAAATTGATCCACAAAGTATCAATATCAGTCAGGCGGGTATCCAACGTCATCTTGTTCCTTGGCTTTGGGAGCCAGTCATTACATCGATCCTTTTATGCCCCTGTTGGTTAATATTTGGTAGTCTTGGTTTCTGTTTAATTTGGATAGGACGTCGAAAACTTAGGCAGAAACGTTGGTTTAGATAACTGCAAAAGCGTTATCAATCACCGCTTATTCTAAGGGCCTCGATAAAAGCTGATTGTGGAATATCGACTGAACCAAATTGACGCATTCTTTTTTTACCCTCTTTTTGTTTTTCTAAAAGTTTTCTCTTGCGTGATACGTCTCCGCCATAGCATTTTGCCGTTACATCTTTCCGCAAGGCGCTAATGGTTTCACGAGCTATAACCTTCCCGCCTATCGCCGCTTGAATAGGGATCTTAAACAACTGACGCGGTACTAATTCCTTAAGACGACCGCAGATTGCTCGACCACGATGTTCAGATTGGGACCGGTGGACTATCATAGACAATGCATCAACTGGCTCAGAATTAACAAGGATTGAAACCTTAACAAGTTCTCCCTCTCGATAATCTTCGAGTTGATAATCAAAGCTCGCATAACCGCGGGTCACAGATTTTAAGCGGTCATAAAAATCAAACACCACCTCATTGAGTGGGAGTTTATAAACTGCCATTGCCCGGGTGCCAGCATAAGTTAGCTCTAATTGTTCTCCCCGCCTTTCCTGACACAAGGCAAGTACTGGCCCAAGAAAATCATCAGGCACCAATATTGTCGCTTTTATCCAGGGTTCTTCAACTTGCTCAACCTGTGTAGGGTCTGGCCAATCAGTAGGATTGTGGATTTCCTCTATCTTAGCATTTTTAAAGTGAACACGATAAATTACAGACGGTGCCGTCGTTATCAATTCCAAGTTAAACTCTCGTTGCAGACGCTCCTGTACAATCTCAAGATGGAGCAAACCTAAAAACCCACAACGAAAGCCAAAACCCAGAGCCGCCGACGTCTCAGCTTCATAATGAAAGCTGGAATCATTTAGACGTAGTTTTCCGAGACTATCACGCAAATCTTCGTAATCCGCTGCATCGACCGGAAATAGACCACAAAACACAACGGGCACAGAAGGCTGGAATCCCGGCAAAGGATCCATGGCAGTTGTTTTTTCAGCAACTATGGTATCACCGACCTGAGTTTCCGAAACATGTTTAATGGAAGCAGTAATAAAGCCCACTTCACCCGGGTACAGCGCCTCAATCTGTTCACGCTTAGGCGAGAATACACCCACACTGTCGATAGGATGAATTGCATCACTAGCCATAAAGCGCACCTTCATTCCCCGTTTAAGGATGCCATCCTTTATTCGGACAAGGACAATTACGCCAAGATATGCATCATACCAGCTGTCAACTAGCAAAGCTTTTAGAGGTGCTTCTTGATCACCTTCCGGTGGTGGCAAACATTGAACTATAGTCTCCAGCACCTCATTTACGCCCACACCAGTCTTAGCAGAAATTTCAACCGACTCTGATGTATCAAGGCCTATTACCTCCTCAACCTGTTTTCGAACTCGGTCAGGTTCCGCTGCGGGAAGATCAACCTTGTTTAAGACAGGAATTATTTCATGATCTGACTCAAGAGCTAGATATACATTTGCCAATGTTTGGGCCTCGACACCCTGACTAGCATCGACAACTAAAAGGGAACCCTCACATGCCGCCAATGAGCGGCTAACTTCATAGGTGAAATCAACGTGACCAGGCGTATCCATAAGATTTAACTGATAAGTCGCACCATCTTTTGCCTTATATTTTAACCGCACTGTTTGTGCCTTGATAGTAATTCCTCTCTCACGTTCAATATCCATGGTGTCAAGCATTTGTTCTTTCAATTCCCGTTCGGAAACACCACCGCAAAGTTGTATAAGTCTATCAGCGAGCGTTGATTTACCGTGGTCGATATGTGCAACTATTGAAAAATTGCGAATATGGGAAAGTTTAGACATTCAAATACTCTATTTTTACCCGTGGACCTTAATAGCTAGTCAAGGGCTAGGCACACCTAGCTTAATCAGAAAATCTTAAAAGACATTAACAAAATAAGAATAAAACTGTAGATCAATTTATAATTTCTGGTAGAGCCTTTAAATTTTTTAACTCCGGAGAATTCCACCTGTTTGATTTGCAACGCTGGCTAGTATCTTGTCAGATATCATCTCAATTTCCTTTTCGGTCATTGTCGCTTCGGTGGGCTGCAGGGTAACCTTAACCGCAATTGACTTTTTACCCTTACCGACATCTTCACTATACACATCAAACAATTCCACATTAGAAATTATTTCCTTATCAACTAATCGTACAGCACGAAGAACTCTCTCCGCATCAGTATTCTGGTCCACAAGAAAAGCAAAATTACGATTGACAGGTTGAAACTGTGATAGAGTAAGCAGTTCCTTGTCCTTCACGTTTTTAGATCTTTTGAATGGTACCCTTTCGATAAAAACTTCGAATATCGCAACGGGCCCTTCCACACCCATTACCGACAATAAACGCGGATGCAATTCACCAAATTGCCCTAGCACATGGCTCCCGAGGCATATACTGCCGGATCGACCAGGGTGATACCATTCAGGTATATTTCTTGTAACCTTTAATTTATCTGTGGGAGCTTCGCCAGCAGATAAAGCTGCTAAAACATCTGCCTTAACATGAAAAATATCAATAGGTTCCGTTTTAGCTATCCAACTTGATGAATTAGTATTTCCGGAACGAAGTCCTCCCGCTACTGTTGTTTGTCCCTCTGGTGAATCATCAGTATATCTAGGCCCTACCTCAAACAAATTTACATCTTCCAAACCTCGTGCTTGATTACGCGATAACGCTAAAATTAGATTAGGCAAAATTGAAGGTCTCATCATATCTAGGTCGGCACTAATTGGGTTAGCAATGCGCAACTCATCAGGACTTTCACCAAAATGAGATGCGTTCTCAGAGTCAAGGAAGGAATATGTAACAGCCTCCACTAAACCGCGGGCAGCTAAGACTCGTCTAACATTCTCGATGCGTTGTTGTTCAAAACTACGTGCGGGAGCGGGAACCACGGCGTTATTTGGTAAAGGCAAAGCTGGAATATCATCATAGCCTTGGATACGCATTACTTCCTCGACTAAATCTGCTTCGCCTTCTATATCAGGGCGCCAAGGAGGAATCTTACACTTGATCTCTTGACCTGAGAGTTCAGCTTCGAAGCCTAGTGCGGATAAAATTTTCTCCTGCTTCTGCGCAGACAAATCGATACCGCCTAAGGATTGAACACGCGAAGTCCTAAGCTCTTGTTGTCGCTTCCATTTAGGTTCTTCCCCGGCAACTGTTAAACTAGAGGCTTCTCCACCGCACAACTTTAGAATCATACTGCTAGCAATTTCCGTTCCCCACTCTAAAGAAGTAGGGTCAATACCTCTTTCAAAGCGATAACGTGCATCAGAAAGAATTCCGAGTTTACGGCCAGTTTCAGCAACACGAACAGGGTCGAATAATGCAACCTCCAGAAATACATCTTTTGTCTCTGCACTACATCCAGAGTCAGCTCCCCCCATCACCCCCCCAATGCCTTGCGGACCATTATCATCAGCGATAATTATCATCCCATCTTCAAGTTTATATTCCTTTTCATCTAAAGCCTTTAGGGTTTCGCCCTGTCGAGCAAATCTCATGGTGAGGTTTCCGCTGATTTTATCAACGTCAAAAACATGTAATGGTCGCCCTAGTGCAAATGTTGACCAGTTTGTGATATCAACCAAAGCTGAAATAGGTCGAAGACCAATGGACTTTAACCGGTTTTTAAGCCAACCCGGGCTTTCTCCATTTTTAATATTTCGAAACATTCTGCCTATAACGAATGGGCAAGCATTTTTACAATCTTTTGGAAAATCAATTTGCCATTTCACATTACTATCAAAACCACACTCTACTTTAGGTATTTCAAGTGGCCTAAGTTTTCCAAGCCCTGCTGCAGCAAGGTCGCGTGCAATGCCACGCACACTCGCGCAGTCTCCGCGATTAGGTGTTAGCGCAATTTCAATTATAACATCATCAAGGCCAGCCCATTTGGCCCAAGAATCTCCTACAGGTGCGGACTCGGACAGCTCTATTATTCCGTCATGATCATCTGATAGCCCCATCTCAAATTCGGAGCAGATCATACCGTTGGACACCTCACCCCGAATTTTAGATGATTTCAAAACAATATTAGACCCTGGAATTGTGGAGCCAATGGGAGCAAAAACGCCCTTCATGCCTTCTCGCACATTGGGCGCCCCACAGACCACCTGAACCTGATCTTTTCCTATTTCGAGAATACAAAGCTTCAAACGATCCGCATTTGGATGACCTACAACTTTTATAACTTCGCATATTAAAAAAGGTGCAAACTTTTCCGCTGCATTGTCGATGGACTCAACCTCTAGGCCAAGCATAGACAACCTATCTGCAATTTCTATAGCCGAGGCTTCGGTCTCAAGATATTCTTTTAGCCAAGAGAATGTGAACTTCACCTTGTTTAGACTCCCCGCGCTACCGAAGGAATATCGTGCGACAAAAACCCGTAATGTTGCAACCAACGCAGATCCGAATCAAAAAACGTTCTCAGATCAGGTATTCCGTATTTGAGCATCGCTGCGCGTTCAATTCCCAACCCAAAAGCGAAACCTTGATATAGGTTTGAATCTATACCACAAGCTGCCAAGACTTTTGGATGTACCATGCCGCAACCTAAAATTTCGAGCCAATCCTCCCCAGCCCCGATAGTCAAGCCACCCCCCTTTCTAGAGCAACCAATATCCATCTCTGCGGATGGCTCGGTGAAAGGAAAATAAGATGGACGAAACCGTGAAGGTAAATTACTAACCCCAAAAAAGGTCCGACAAAACTCTATAAGGCATCCCTTAAGGTGACCCATGTGAGTGGACTGATCTATTACCAAACCTTCTATTTGATGAAACATGGGCGAATGGGTTGCATCATAATCCGCGCGAAAAGTTCGTCCTGGGACAATAATTCGGATTGGAGGTTTTTTACTCAACATAGTGCGTATCTGAACTGGAGAAGTATGTGTTCGTAATACGAGACGGGAACCATCTTCTTTCTTTGGCAGGTAAAATGTATCATGCTCTTGTCGTGCCGGATGTTCTGGAGGGATATTGAGGGCAGTAAAATTATTAAAATCGGTTTCAATATGAGGTCCCTCTGCTACCTTAAATCCCATTTCACAGAAAATTGCCACCATCTCATCAATCGTTTGACTAATCGGATGAATTTTTCCCTCTTGCTCCGGTCTAACCGGCAAGGTCACATCGACTGCCTCTGATGCTAGCCTAAGATCTAGTGCTTGGGCATCGAGAAATTCCTTTCTAATAGCTATCGCATTGTTAATCTTTACTTTTGCCTCGTTAATGGCCTGCCCTAATGGTTTTCTCTCTTCCGCAGAGGCTTTACCCAATCCCTTTAACAAAGCGGTCAAACTCCCTTGCTTTCCCAATGCCGAAACCCGAATATCATCTAATGAATTAAGGTCTGCTGCACTTTCAATTTTCGAAAGCAAGGAATCCCGCAAATTATCAATATTTTTAGATGTCATCCGCCATTATCCATAACGTCAAATCAGTACGCACCATATACTGTTTCACTCGATATTGGTTTATAATAAACGCATGATAAATTCATGCATCGAGTCTTTATTTGTTGAGCGCAGCCTGCGCCTGTTCACATATTGTTTTAAATGCTGCGGGTTCTTCAATCGCGAGTTTTGATAACACTTTCCTATCAAGTTCTATGTTAGCCCGGTTTAAACCACTGATAAGCTGGGAATAAGTAAGACCATTGAGCCTAGCACCCGCATTTATTCGCTGAATCCACAAGGCGCGAAAACTCCGTTTCCTATTACGCCGGTCGCGGTAGGCATATTGAAGACCCTTTTCAACTTTTTCCTTTGCTACCCGAAATGCGGTTCTGTTACGACCACGGTAGCCTTTTGCTTGAGATAGAACTTTTTTATGGCGGGCGTGTGCTGCGACGCCACTTCTTGCGCGTGACATATTTTTTCTCCGTCAGATTAGGCTATAGATAGGGCATGTACTGTCGAACGAGTTTGGCATCTTGCGGTGCCAACGTCGTTGTACCACGAGCCTTGCGTCGCATTTTATATGGTTTTTCTTCAAGGCAATGGCGTTTATACGCAAAATTGCGTTTAACCTTTCCTGTGCCTGTTCTGGAGAAGCGCTTTTTAGCACTTGATTTCGTTTTCATCTTGGGCATTTCAAAATCCTTTTATTAGGTGATTTCTAGCTTTGGCGACCTCGGCATGCCCATCATCCCTAGAAAATAAAGATAATAGCCGGACCACCTATTTTTTATGCTCAAACGCTTTAGCGTTATCGCAGGGCCGCGGTTTATAGCGGTACTTTTAAAATTTTGCAATACCCTAGAAATCAAAACCAATGTGCACCTATTCTCAAAAAAAAGAATAAAGCCTAACGGGGAACAAGTACCATCACCATTTGACGCCCTTCCATACGAGGATATTGCTCTATCTTAGCCAATGGTTCTAGATCATCTTTTACTCGGTTCAACACGTTCATGCCCAAGTCCTGGTGAGCCATCTCCCGACCCCTAAAACGCAGCGTAACCTTGACTTTATCTCCATCGTCAAGAAACCTGTGCATGGCACGCATTTTTACATCGTAATCATGTGTATCAATACCCGGTCTCATTTTTATCTCTTTTACGTCAATCGTTTTTTGTTTCTTTCGAGCCTCCGCCTTTCTTTTCTGATCTTCATATTTCAACTTTCCGTAATCAAGTATCTTACATACCGGGGGACTAGCATTGGAAGCCATCTCAACCAAATCAAGATCTAGATCTTCAGCCTTGGCCAAAGCTTCCTTTGTTGGAACAACACCTAGCACCTCACCGTCCGGCCCTATCAAACGGACCTCTGCCGCCTCAATTAGGTCATTTATTCGCCGCTCATCCTTTTGGGGTTGCGGCTGTTGTATTGGTCTTCTTGGGATGGGTTTTACTCCTTGTATAATTAATCCATTAAAGTTAAAAGCCTACCGCTTGTCGGCAGGGGATTCAGCCTCAGCCGAAAGTCTAGCAATAGCGTCCGCCAAGGCAAGGGTCTCTTGATTTTTTATACCTAAACGGCGGATTGTAACTGACTGATTTTCATGCTCCTTAGCCCCGACAACAATTAAAATTGGAACCTTGCCTAAACTATGTTCTCGTACTTTGTAATTAATTTTCTCATTTCTTATATCTAGTTCGGCACGGAGACCTGCTTTAGATAGAGTTTTCAAAACCTCGCGTGCATATTCATCTGCCGCGTCAGTGATAGTGCAGATTACCGTCTGCACGGGTGCAAGCCAAAAAGGTAAGCGCCCAGCATAATTTTCAATTAAAATTCCGCAAAAACGTTCAATTGATCCAAATAAAGCCCTGTGTAACATTACAGGAACTTGCCGCTTGCCATCCTCGCCAATATAGTATGCACCAAATCTCTCGGGAAGGTTCATATCAACCTGTAAAGTTCCGCACTGCCAGTCGCGGCCGATTGCGTCGCGCAGAACAAATTCTAACTTGGGACCGTAAAAAGCACCCTCTCCAGGATTCAACGTATATGGGCGATCCATGTCATCAAGGGCACCCTTCAAAGCTGCTTCCAGCCTGTCCCAAATAGCATCACTACCAATCCGGTTTTCGGGACGATCGGAAAATTTTATCGCTACATCTTCGAATCCAAAATCGCGATATATATCCAAAATCAGTTCGACAACAATTCTACACTCTTCGTCGATTTGTTCTTCAGTACAAAAGATATGTGCGTCATCCTGCGTAAATTCTCTAACCCTCATGAGACCGTGAAGCGCGCCTGAAGGTTCGTATCTATTTACCTTTCCAAATTCCGCTATCCTCTTTGGAAGATCTTTGTAACTTGTAATTCCTTGACGAAACACCTGTATTCCCCCCGGACAGTTCATTGGTTTTAGCGCAAACACCCGATTATCCTCAGTTTGGGTAGTGTACATATGCTCACGGAATGTTTCCCAATGCCCAGAAGTTTCCCACAAACTGCGATCCATAACACCAGGGGTGCTAATTTCAGAATAACCAGCGTCTTCCTGCCGTTTTCGCATGTAATCGATCAATAATCTAAAGAGGGTCCACCCCTTGTGGTGCCAAAAGACAGCCCCGGGCGCCTCTTCCTGAAAATGGAATAAATCTAATTCCCTTCCAAGACGACGGTGATCACGCTTCTCTGCTTCATCTAATTGGAGCAGGTATGCTTCTAATTCTTTTTTATCTCGCCAAGCTGTCCCATAAACCCTTTGCAGCATATCGTTCCGTGAATCGCCTCTCCAATATGCCCCAGCTAGCTTGATAAGTTTAAAACCTTCGCCAATATGTCCTGTTGACGGTAAATGAGGACCACGGCATAAATCGAACCAGTCACCCTGCCGATAAATAGTTATATCTTCATCAACCGGTAGTTCACGAATTAGTTCTGCCTTATATTTTTCGCCCATATCAGAAAAGACCTTGATTGCCCGCTCACGGTCCCAAACCTCGCGAACAAATGGTTCGTCACAAGCTATAATTTCCTGCATACAACTTTCAATCATTTCAAGATCTTGTGGGGTAAAAGGCTCATCACGAGCAAAATCATAATAAAAGCCGGTTTCGATAGAAGGACCGATAGTTACCTGTGTTTTGGGATACAGTCTCTGCACTGCCTGCGCCATTACGTGGGCCGCGTCATGCCTTATTAAATCAAGCGCTAGGTCATCTTTTCGAGTAATAATACTAACGGCTGCATCAAAATTTATTTCTCTGCTCAAATCCCAAATAGTACCGTCCACCGAAACTGCAATCGCCGCCTTGGCAAGCCCCGGACCAATATCAGTTGCTAAATCTAACCCATTAACAGGGTGATCAAAAGTGCGCACACTGCCATCTGGCAAAGTCAGTGCCACATCTTTTCTTGATTTTTTAGGAGAATTCTGTACCTCCACACTATCTTTCGGATTACTCATTTGGAGCCAGTCATTTGGTAATAATCAAAACGTTTTCTAAAATTACGGTTAAAAATATTTTATACTAGATTACTTCATCAGCCGTTTAAACCAATCTTAATGCAGCGGCAACCGATTCTACAGAAAGTTCCGACAAATTTTCTTGCCGCAGCAAGCTAACGCCCTCACCTCTGGGTGCCGTCAATGCAGGATCTGATTCAGCTGAAAACAGTACAACCGTGCGACAACCAGTAGCCGCAACCATATGAATTGGCCCCGTATCATTGCCAACGGCAAAATCAGCCTCTCGTCCCAGTACAGCCAAATCACCTAACTTGGTTTTACCACAAAGATTAATTGCACCTGAGCACTTTGATTTAATTCTAATCCCCAGAAAGTTTTCTGAAACTGATCCTATTACAACAGGCTGAAAACCCTTTCCGATCGCTTTGCTAGCAATCTCTGCATAAAAATCAACCGGCCATCTTTTAGCTAAGCGATGTCCTGAACCACCGGGGATTAGAAGAAAAAATTTATTTTTTATCCCAAACCTGCTTATATCGGAATTAACCCAAGACAAATCTGCGGACGGGACTGAAGAAATACCCGCAATGGCAAGTTGCTCTTTCTGACGTTCGATGGAATGCATAAAATTCCGTTTAGGGTTATTGTGGGGATAGGAACATCCTCGAGCAATCCCTGACCATTCTGGTCGACCCTTTCGACTAAATAACCTGAAATACCAACTGCTTCTATCTGAAGTCTGCAAATCGTAGACCCTTGTGAATTTTGCTTCTCGTAATTTAGATTTTAGTTTCAGCCATTCGGGTATTTTCCAAAAACCGGGTCTGTTATCCGTCCAGATTTCATCAAAATATCCACTCGATTGGAGAAAATGTTTAAAAGCTTTAGTAGTCAACAATACTATATGTGCTTTAGGATGGTGCTTACGAATTGCCTCAAATGGTCCAAGTGCTAAAACTACATCACCAAGCGCACCAAGTTTTATTACCAGAATTCTTTGATGTTTATTGGTAACCATATAAAATTTAATCTATTAAAACTTCCTGATAAACTGCCATCGTTCTCTGTCTCAATAGATCCTTCGTAAAGTTCTGGCGGACATTTTCTATAGCGCGTTTTGCAATAAGATTACGAGCCTGCAAATCTATTATTAAAGCATCACGCAACACATCAGCTAATTCATTTGCATTATTAGGGGGTACTAACCACCCATTTTCACCATGAGTGATAATTTCGCTAGCAGCCCCATGATCAGCAGCAATTATAGGACGCCCCATTGCTTGTGCCTCAACAATTACCCTCCCAAATGCTTCGGCTTCCGTCGACGCAGAAACAACCACATCTGCCAACATAAATGCTGCAGGCATGTCTCTACAATTTCCAGTAAATTGTACTACCGGTTCCAAACCAAATCTATTAATAGTTTTATGCAATTCGCGAACATACCGACGCTTACCCTGGTGACCACCAACTATAATACAGCGCAGATTTTCATACTCCTTTAACCTGCCTAATGCTTCTAGCAAGACTAGGTGACCTTTCCAACGCGTCAAGCGTCCGGGCAACATAACAATTTTAGCATCGTCCGGTATTCTCCATGCTTCTGCCAATTGAATTACCCTCTCAGGGCTCACCGCGGCAGGATCGAATAATTCTATATCCGCACTTCGGGGAATGACCCTTATGTTATCGGTATCTACACCATATTTTTCACAAATTTGTTGTCTTATAAATTCAGAAATTGCTATAACGCGATCACCGCGGGCCATAACAGAGTTATAATATCTTTTTATGGAATTTCTTGCGCTATAATTACCATGAAAAGTTGTGATAAATTTTATATCGGTCCTAGCGGCAGCAACTAATCCACTCCAAGCCGGCAAGCGACTGCGAGCATGCAAAATATCGACTTGGTGCTCTCTGATTAGCCTAACTAAACGATTAACATTTAAGTAAGCCGTCAATGGATTTTTCTTACCGATCGGCAGATCTATATGCAAACCTCCAGCGCGAGTTATCTCATGGGTCATTGGCCCACCGTTAGAAACAACAATAGCCTTCCATCCAGCATCTGTTAAAGCTTGTGTTACATCGATGGTGCCTCTTTCTACACCTCCGGTCACTAAAGAAGGTAATATCTGCATAACAACCGGACGAGCTTTTGTATGAGATTTTTCAGTGCTAAGATTTCTAAAAGTAGAGTTCATAACTTTGACTTACTGCCAAATTAATAGGTTTTGCAATGACTAATATTCCAAAATTTTTAAATTGCAGAAATGGTTCTACCATTGCCTATCACAAAATTATGGGAAAAGAACCTAACATTGTATTCCTTGGGGGATACATGTCAGATATGGATGGTACTAAGGCAATTTCTTTTCAAAACTATTGCCAGAGTCATGACCTTTCATATTTACGCTTTGATTACAGTGGACATGGTCGTTCGTCTGGAGAATTTATAAAGGGTACTATAAAACAGTGGTCTGATGATGCCATTTGCGTTATCGACCAACTAACTCAAGGACCCCTTATTCTTGTTGGCTCTTCAATGGGTGGCTGGATAATGATGCTGGCCGCACTCGCCCGGCCCGACAGAATCAAGGGTCTTATTGGCATAGCCGCTGCACCAGACTTCACAGAACAACTTATGTGGAACCGGTTTCCTGCAAAAATAAAAAAAACCTTATTACGTGAAAAAATTTATTATCAACCAACAGAATACGGCGACAAACCTTACCCAATCACTCTTAATCTCATTGAAAATGCTAGACATAACCTGATACTTAACAAACCAATTCCAATAAAATGTCCCGTACATCTTTTTCAGGGCCAAAAGGATAATACTGTGCCTTGGCAATACGCGATGCAAATTTCAAAATCAATTCCCACTGACAATGTAACTATAACCTTTATCAAAAATGGTGATCATCGTTTAGCACGTGAAAAAGATTTGCGAAGAATTTTTAATGCTATAACCGTAATGTCGAATTAAGAACTAGAATTTTCCTCTAAAATTGCACTCAGTCCTTTGCGATAATTGGGGTAGATAAAACTTACACCAAGTTCTGATTTAACAAGGGAATTATCAACCCTCCTGAATTCTGAATAAAAACTTCGAACCATTGAGCTAACTGACTCATCGTCAAAAGGGATGGAAGGCGGTGGTTGCACATTCATTAATTGGGCCGCGTATTTTACTACATCCGAGCCCATTGCTGGTTCATCATCACAAATATTATAAATAGCTCCAGGCCGCGGTTTTTGCATAGAGGCCTCCAAGACTGCGACTATGTCATCTACATGCACTCTAGAAAAAAGATGTCCATTTCTTTTTATTAGTCTCGCTGTACCATTATGAACCTTGTCAATCGCACTTCGACCCGGCCCATATATTCCGGCCAACCGAAATATATGCATCGGCAGCTTTTGTTTCACACTTAATATAGTCCACAATCGTTCTGAATTAACACGCCTCAAACCCTGTTTTGTTTTTGCAAGCAAGGGTGCACTCTCATCAACAAGTTCTCCTTTGGTATCACCATAAACACCAGTTGATGATAAATAACCGATCCATTTGAGATCTTTGATGGCACCTATTTCTTTATGGTGTAAATTATAAACCGGGTCGCCATCCTCACCTGGGGGAACGGACAGCAAAACATGGGTAGAATTTTGTAAATCAGATAATTCCTCTAGGGGATTTGAACTATCAAAGAGCTGGAGATTAATATTATGAAGTTTTAATAACTTCAGTTTATTCTTTGAACGCACCGTAGCGGAAATCACCCATCCTTTTTGGCTTAACTTTTGAGCCAAATGCTGAGCAGAGAAACCAAAACCGAAACAAAACAAATGAGACATAATTATATAAAAAAAGCGAATTGTTTAAATTTGTATGCAGTGAATCTGCAACCACACCTGAAAATATACTTAACCACCGTTTCAACAAGTTATTTACCAAATATAATTAAGTCCATTAAATTAGAAATAAAACAGTAATAATGTCCAATTGGACTACTTAAAGAGGAAAACAACATGAAAGGCATTACATTTTTAGGGGACCACCAAGTTGAGTTGAGGGAATTTGCTGATCCTACGCCTGGTCCACGCGATGTGATATTAGAAATAAAGGCCTCGGGCATGTGCGGCACAGACTTACATGCCTACAGACGGCAATTCACTGGTACAGAATATTTTATTGCTGGTCATGAACCCTGCGGAATCGTTGTTGAGCTAGGTGCGCACGTTACTGAGAAAGAAGCACGAAAAGGGATGCGTGTGATGGTGCATCATTATGACGGTTGTGGAAACTGTCGGCATTGCAAATCTGGTTGGTCTCAACTCTGTGATGAGGGACCAATTGTCTATGGCTCTGGGCAGGGACATGGTGCACATGCACGATATATGTGTGTAGCATCACATACT
>DEBE01000156.1 GCA_002348425.1 Alphaproteobacteria bacterium UBA2964
TAGAGCTTTATGAAATTTTAGCTGAAAAAGAAAGCCGCGCTCGTTGGCACATTTTTAATGAGGCTGGTCACTTCTGTTTTCGAGAACAGCGCCAGCGTTTCGATGCGGTCCTTCGAAGTTTTATTGGTAACGCCTGACACCCGGAGATCAACAATGAATTTTGAAGAAGCCAAGTTTATCGATGTTGACGGAATTAATACCCGATATTTTGACAAGGGAAAAGGAGAGACACTTGTCTTATTTCACGGTGGAAATTTTGGATCCCCTCACGGTGCCGATTGTGCTGCAGATTGGAATTTAAATTTTCTAGGCCTGGCAAAAGAATGTCGGGTAATAGCCGTTGATAAAATCGGTCAGGGCTACACTGATAACCCTGAAACTGATGATGCTTATACAATGGCACGCGTTGTACAACATGCCCTAAGTTTCTTAGAAGTGCTAGACTTAGAGAATTGTAACATTGTTGGACATTCAAGGGGAGCCTATTTGACATGTCGAATGACCTTGGAAGACCCGACGAGGATCAAATCCAATATAATGGTTGATACTTCGACATTGGGGCCAGGACAGGGTCGTAACCATATTGTCTTTCGGGATACGCCCATGCCCTTTTTAACGAGAGAGAGTCAACGTTGGGTCATGGAACATTATTCTTACAATAGGAGATGTGTAACCGAAGAATGGCTAGATGAACTAATGCGGGTTGCCGCATTACCGAAATATCGCGAATCCTGTGAAAAAATGGAAGCCGGTGGATTAAATAAGTCTGTATTTCTACCAAGCCACGGTCGGCAAAAGTCTGAAACTTTTGATTGGTTAATGGACCGAGGCACAGGACGACCAAACCTTTTAATTTGGGGCAAAAATGATCCGACAGCTACCATTGACCAAGGTTTTTCATTATTTGATATTTTAATCCACAAAGAACCCCGTACCGAAATGCATATTTTCAATCAATCAGGCCATTTCACCTATCGTGAACATCCAGAAGCTTTTAACCGATTGATATTAGATTACGTTAAGAATATTCCGTAAGGGAAATTGCTATCTCTATACGGCCGCTAATTTTATGAAAAGGCTTTCTTGATATAGGCGCCAATAGAAATATTGACCGCATGCTGCCTTATCATCCTAAAATAATTTTTTTTGAACTTTATTAGCATAAACCCAAAACTGCACTAGAAACAGCTCCAATATGGGTGCATATCAATGTGTTATAAATTAACATGTGGTAACAAATTAGGCGTCGAATAAGATTGTGTTAAATAATGGGAGAACAAAGAGATGAAACTATTACATTTTGATGATTTTAAGTTAGGTGTCCTGAATGGTGACAATGTTGTTGATGTAAGCGATATTGCAAATGAAATACCCCACATCGGCCCCCACGACCGCATCAATGGGCTCATAGAGAACTTTGATAATTTCCGTGATAGATTAGAAACTGCTGCTGCCAGCGGCAACAGCACTTCTATCACTAACGTAAGAATCCGACCTCCTTTACCGAAACCCGGCAATATTGATTGTATGGCCGTAAACTATATGGAAGATGGCACCCGTGATGCCCCTGCGCCTATAAATGCGTTTCACAAATCACCAAACGCTGTGATAGGAAATGGCGATACTATGGTACTTCCGGATGTGCCAGCGTCGGTATTTGAAGGGGAAGCCGAAGTTGCCTTAATTATTGGTAAACGCGCGAGCAATGTATCGGAATCAGAGGCTATGGATTACGTCTTTGGCTTTACCAATTTTATTGACGGTTCGGCACGCGGTCTACCTCCTACCGGGAATACTTTCTATCAAGCTAAAAGCCGTGAAACTTTTGCACCTATGGGTCCCTACATTGTAACTAAAGACGAAGTTATTAACCCCCAGAACCTGCATGTCCAATTGCGTAATAATGGAAATATTATGCAAGATTTTAATACGGATGATATGGCACATAAAATACCTCGTTGTGTTTCATGGGTTAGTGCGACGCATACCCTAGAACCTGGCGATGTATTAGCTACTGGTACAAATCATAGGGGCTTACATCCATTTATGGACGGAGACAAAATAGAACTCGAAATAGAATCACTCGGTTGTTTGACCATAAACGTTAAGGATGACCAGAAACGAACTTGGGAACGAATAACGCGATTGCAGCATTCAGAAAGTGGTCGGGACGGAGTCCATACCCCACAAACAGGTGGTAAATACGCTTGAAAAACTATCTTTTTTTAAAAATAGATTGATTTGGTTCAAATTGAGGTCACCCTTCCAATTTTGGTGACCTCAAATTTATTGGTTACTTTAGTCCCTCTTAACAGCGCCTAACCCGGGCCGGTAGCTCTTTTCATCAAGAAACTCTGACATACCTTTTTGACGTGTACCCTCCTTATCAGCCGCGCGAAGGGCACCCTGTTTGGCTGCCAAGTATTCGTAGGCCATATTCATATCCATACCCTGTACAGCCTTTACCGCCTGTTTGGTAAACGCCAGAACCGCCGGACTCTTTTCCATCAACTCGCGGGCAATGGCCACCGTCTCATATCGTAATTGGTCTGCTGGAACCGCCATATTTACTATCCCCATCTCAACTGCCTTCAAACCGTCAAATGTACGCCCGGTCATCGCATAAAATAGAGAATCCCGATGCGAAGCAAGGTCACGAAATACCTTGCTAACATTACCACCTGGCAGGATACCCCAATTAACTTCTGATAATCCAAAGGTGGCATCTTCTGCTGCGATAGCTATGTCACACGCCGCCAAGGGCGTAAACGCTCCGCCGAAGCAATAGCCGTTAACCATTGCAATTGTAGGCTTTGCCGAAAGCATCAAATACTGCGCCCAATGGCGGTGTGCCCATTGCGATTTGAATCTGACCTTCGGGTTGTTATCAGTTTCGCGAAAATACTCCTTTAGATCCATGCCAGCACTCCAACTGACGCCTTCCCCAGTAAGTACAATGACCTTAGTGGCTTCATCGGTCTCAAGATCGGAGATTACTTCCTCCATTTCAAAATGTAGAGTTGGGCTCATAGCATTACGTTTCTCTGGGCGATTAAATGCTACCCACGCTATCCCTTCCCCATCAACCTTCACCTTGACGCTGCTATAGTCTTTGTTCCCACTCATCTAAATCTCCTATTTAATATTAGTAATTCGATAACAGTATCGGAAAATCAGGCTTTACGTCTGGTACAACAAGTGCCCCATATGTAATATTTCCATGCGCTTGTAATGCGAAGGAGGCCCACCTTCAGATGTTAACACTCCGACAGCCTAATCTCGCCAAGTAAATAATAGCATTAAATTAGGATGTGCCTGAAATAGGAAATGAACCCATGAGCCGAAAACAAACTAGAATGCATAGTCCCAACGCCTTTAAAATAGGTCTTTTCGGACAAAACTGTTCGGGTGGTTTATCGATGTCAAAAGTCCCAGAAAGATGGGAAGCTAGCTGGGAAAATAACCTTAAAGCAGCAACGTTGGCGGATAGCGCTGGGCTAGAGTTTCTACTCCCCATTGGCCGTTGGCACGGATATAAAGGGGAAACTGACACCGAGGGTACCACATTCGAAACCCTCACTTGGGCATCTGGTCTACTCGCTACAACACAACATATTTGTATTTTCGGAACGGTTCATGTTGGTTTTCTAAGTCCGGTCTTCGCAGCAAAACAGATGGTAACAGCTGACCATATAGGAAGAGGCAGGTTTGGTTTGAATATGGTCTCAGGTTGGAACGCTGGCGAGCACTCAATGTTTGGCGTTGACCTAAAAGCTCAGGAGGAAAGGTACAACTTTACGGAGGAATGGGTAACAATATTGAAAAGAATCTGGTCCGAAAATGAATCCTTTGACTTTAGAGGGAAGTATTTTGATCTAAAAGGTGTTCTACTTAAACCAAAACCGTGGGGTAATGAAAGGCCAATTTTGATCAGCGCCGGAAACTCAAAAGCAGGAAAAGCCTTTGCCGCTCGACACGCCGATTGTCTTTTTACAGCAATTATGGATTTTGACTCCTTAGGGCATAGCGTTCAATCTTTGAGGGAATTGTCAAATACTGAGGATGTCGAGGTGTTTGTAAGCGGACATATGGTAGCAAAATCAAACAAAAAAGAAGCTCAGGAATATTATCATTATTTGGTATATGAAATGGGTGATTGGGAAGCCGCCGAGCATGCCGTATCGATTAGGACCAAGGGCCGCGACACTCCACTAAAGCTTTTAACCACTCTCAAGGAAAGAATGATTAGTGGTGTTGGAACATATCCTGTAGTTGGCAGTTACGACGATATCGCAGAACAGTTCCGTATGATGAGTGATTGCGGCGTCAACGGCATGGCGATAGGGCTCACCAACTACATAACTGACTTTCCAATATTACGAGACGAAATCTTGCCTCGAATGGAACGATTGGGATTACGCCAGGCGTTCAGCGCATGTTAAAAACTAATTTACCACGGAAATGGCGTGACTGGCTGAGTGCTTGTGCTTCCACAACTTCATCAAGCGAAAATAATTTGATGGCAGGGGGTGTTACCGCACCAAGTTCAATCAATTTTAATACTCTTTCAAGGTGTGGTCGGTCTCTATAAACATTAGGTCTTAGGGAAGTGAAATCACTGGAAGGTGCATCCAGACCTTTTGCTCCTGATGCTATAAATGCGGCACGTCCACCGGTTTTTAAAACATCAAAAGCACCCTTAGCCACTTCACCTCCAACAGTATCAAAGACAGCATCGCAATTAGAGATTACATCTCGAAAATCTTGTTCATTATAGTCGATAACTTCGTCAGCTCCCAAACTACCAACATAGTCGACATTTGCGGCGCTTGTAGTGCTTACTACATAAGCGCCAATATGTTTTGCCAACTGAATTCCAAACCCGGCGACGCCTCCTGCTCCTCCTTGAATAAGGATTTTTTCTTTTGCTTTAAGATCGAGTGTATCTTCTATGGATATTACCGCTGTTAAACCAATTAATGCCAATGCTGCGATATTTACATGGGACTGTGCTGAAGGTTTGTGGGCACATAAGTCAGCCTTCATAGCAATCTTTTCACAATAGGTGCCTTCTTGACCAACATCACAAACCCCAAAGACTTCCTCCCCTAGAGAAAAATCTTTAACCCCCGCTCCAACCTCACAGACCGTTCCAGAAAAATCCCTGCCCAATATGTAAGGGAAGTAAGGTACTTCTCTATAAGCACCCTCGCGTACCTTCCAATCTGCCCCATTAACAGATGAAGCATGAATATCAATAACAATCTCGCCGTTACCAGCGTTTGGGTCTGGAAGTTCGCCAATTTTTATAACTTCTATTCCACCGTGTTTTTCAAAATAAGCAGCTTTCATTTTGTTCGCCTCTATATTTTTTTAAATGTTTTCAGGAATGTTTGGTAGATGAAGGCAAAAAATCCCTGGACATCATTTTTGTAGTATTGGCCATCCACAAACGCAATAAATGTCGGCGCTTTTCAATTTCAGGGTGGTCTTCATAATCATGCCGCGCATGAAAAACTGTATGATTGTTTGCCAACAGCAGATCACCCTTTTCAAGATCAAATTCATGTGCAACACCGGAACCCTCAGCAACCCTCTGTAGTTCCTCTCGAGCGTCGTTTTCAATTTCACTATACACTACATCACTATGGTCGATCGCTCGCTGTACAACCTGAGAAATATAATAACCTTCAACTCTTGAACCTTCGCGCTTAAATACAGGAATACGTTGATTGGACCGCCTCGACTGAGATTTAATATCATCATCAGCCTGCGACATATAGTAATATCCATCCAACAAGGCCCTTAAATAATCAGGCTTAGTTCGTCCAATTATATTATATAATGTAGCTGCACTCACTAAACGACTTGTTCCACCTTTTTTGGCCGGTCTTAAACAAAGTAAAGCAAATATGTCCGTTGTGTCAGTATGAAAATCAAGTTCTCCACCCCGATGGTTTGTGCGCAGTTTATCACGTTTAAGAATATGCTCCAATTCAGGTTTTGGTGGCGTTTTTTGATCACTAACATCAATAACGTGATTTACCCAATCGCCATGCAAACTTTGTGGCATCGGATTACCAAAATAAGAGCACAACCCCAAACCAAGTAATTTATTCTCGTGTTCAGAAAAATCATCAACCGGGATACCTTTAATAACAATGAAACCCCGACCGTTCCCAACTTCATCCACTAATTTATTAAGCACCCAACTTAGGCAGGGAAGTCTAAACTCCTTACTAGTAACCTTTTCAAATGAGATGCACTGATTTTGAAGTTTTGCCAAAGCAACTTTTATTTCATCGATTTCGATTTTAGACAAACAATAATTCCACCTTTTATTGCCAATAAAATCAGACCCATACCATGCCGCCGATCCCGTTACTGGCTCAAAATCATAACCCATCCATTTATCTCCTCCGGTTGTTTCAGAGATGAACTTCCCCAAAGTAACCCCTTGTCCCAAATCCCTGTTACCTATTTGATAGTTTTGAAGATGATTTTAGAGCATTTTTCTGATGACTCCAGACTAGTCTTAGATACAATATCTGGTTTTAGCATTTTCTAGCATTCATCATAAAATGCTTAAAGATTAACTAGCTTCAACAAACCAATGGGGGCGATCAACTTAAAAAGATACAGAAAACTACTTGCAACCTTTATGCTATCTACCCTATTAGCTTGACACCAAGAATTTACTCTTACATTTCATCAGCGAAAAATTATCGCAAGAGGAACATCGTATGTCACAACCTCCACTCTGGCCTGCCCACCTGCACCATTTCTGTTTACGAACCACGCAGTTAGAGTCACAGGCGGAATGGTACAGCAAACAGCTTGAGATGGACGCGGAAACACTTGCAGAAGGATCAGTTTGGCTAACAAGTAGCCAGCGCAACCTAATCCTTTCCAGCATTGGCGACACCAATGATGATGAGATTGAAAGAGGACGTCTGCGGTTTGCTGCTTATGCGCTAGGTACCCCAGAGCAGGTTCCTTACTTTGATGCATGGCTAAAAAAACGCGGCGTTGAAAGATCAGAAAAAAAATCACCAATCTTCGCGAATGATCAAATTTCAATTAAAGACCCGGATGGTAACACCTTTGTCTTCGGTGTGCCTAATAAGAAAGAAACTAAAACTCCAGACCGGCTGCCGGGCAGATTACAACATATCGGTATTTGTACACCAGATATAGATCGATTGAAGGATTTTTACATTAATGTTATTGGTTTCCGCCCCTCAGACGTCGTAAGTAGCGATAAAGGGGCCACTTCAGCGTGTTTTCTGCGCTCAGACCACGAACATCACGATCTGGCGCTTTTTAAAGCCTCAAGTTCGCGCTTCGATCACCAATGTTACGAAACCACCTGCTGGAACGATATCCGTGACTGGGGAGATCATTTCGCCAAGACCCGGACTAGGGTGGAATGGGGAGCGGCGCGCCATGGAGCAGGAAACAACCTCTTCATCTTTGTACGTGACCTCGATGGTAATCCAGTGGAGATGTCCGCTGAGCTTGAGACCCGCAAATACGACGATGAACCCGGGATTTGGAAGACCGAGGAACGCACGCTAAATCTTTGGGGTAGCGCCTGGTCACGTGACTGAAAGGGTTCAAGAACGACAGGGGAGATAGAGGAAGTGGTAGACATATACGCTGATGTGATCATCGTGGGCGGGGGACCTACCGGCCTCACAACGGCGAACTACCTCGGAATGCAGGGTGTAAAAACCATTCTCGTCGAGCGTAATTCCGGTACGGTTCAGGAACCGCGAGCTGTATCTATTGATGACGAGACGATGCGGGGATTACAGACAATAGGGCTCGTCGAAAAACTCATCCCAAACACTCTTCCCGGTTACGGTGCTCGCTACTATTCTCCTAACCAAAAAGAATTTGCAAGGATCAAGCCAACAACACGAGAATTTGGACATCCGCGCCGGTCTGCCTTCCATCAGCCAGAGTTAGAAGCACTACTATACGAGGGATTAAAGAGGTTTCCCAGTGTCGAAGTAATGTATGAAACCACTTTCGAGAGCTTCGAGCAGGATTCCGGCGGCGTAACGGTTAAGGTCCGAGATAAAGGAAAAACCGAGAAGTTATTGCGTGGTGTATACCTAGCCGCCTGCGACGGTGGTCGTTCTAGCATTCGCCACTCTATAGGCGCAGGTTTGATAGGCTCCAGCTTTGAAGAGCGCTGGCTAGTTTTTGATACCGTGAACGACTTAGATTGTACGCCGGACTCTGTTGCATATTGCGACCATCGGCGTCCAGCAATTACCTTGCCGGGACCTGGAAATACTAGAAGGTGGGAGTTCCTCGTAAAAAAAAATGAAGACGCTGAAAAATTTTTAGAGGAAGAAAAAATTAACGATCTACTCAGGCCTTATATCGGTGACAAATCGGTCGAAATTGTACGTAAGGTGATTTATACTTTTCATGCTCGTATTGCTGATAAGTGGCGTGAAGGACGCATCTTCCTAATCGGCGATGCCGCACACCTGACACCACCCTATGCAGGGCAAGGTATGAACAGCGGTCAGCGCGATGCAGCAAACTTTTCTTGGAAGGCAGCAGCTGTTATTCAGAAAAGATTAACAGACAAAATCATGGAAACATATGAAAGCGAGCGGCGATACCATGCTTGGTCCTTGATCCAGATGGCAATCCAAATTGGTTGGGCAATGGTACCGCGCAATTGGTTTCATACCTATGGTCAAATCACATTCTTCCGCATAGCCGGATTAATTCCGAAGTTGCGTGACTATTTTTTAGGTATGAAGTTCAAACCGATCCCGCGTTTTCAGGAGGGTTTTCTCCTCCCAGACGGGCGATCTCCCAAAAATACCCTTGTCGGCCGAATGATACCCCAACCAACCGTGAAAACTATCGACGGGGTAGAACAAAAACTCGATGATGTCATGGGACCTGGATTTGTATTGTTAGCGATTGGAGGCAATGCCGCTAACACCCTCAGAGGTCTCCGTGCCGAAATCTGGCAAAAACTCGCAGCAACCCCTGTAGCCATATCACTCGACGACAATCAATCCAAAATAGTTGACTTGAACCCTGTAATACTAGATCCCGAGGAGATATCGCCACGTTTTCTGGAATATGATGGCTGGACCCTCCTGGTTCGCCCTGACCGATACGTGGCGGCGGCTTTTACCCGAGTAACCGTAGCTAAGGTAGAGACAGCATTGCAGAACTGGATGACCAACTAACAGAACGGCTACAGCACCGGATGCAAACTGTTTTTAATCAGAAACTGAACCATAAAACGATCGAATAACCAGGGTTGTTCCAGCTGACACGCATGCCCCGCACCAGGCAAAGTTTTTAATTCACAATTAGGAATTCGCTCCTGCAGTGCGAAAGCTCTTTGGTGCGAATTGTCCTCACTGCCAGTTAAAATGATACTTGGACATTTTATCCCTTTATGATGCTCTTCAGACTCTTCTGCCATCATAGCTTCAAACTGATAGATTATTGTTTGCGCGTCAGCAGTATTGTTCCGCTCCGCAAAAAGGTCAGCGAAATAATGCGCCATAGGCGTAGTGCGAAAAGCTGGACTTAAATCTTGAAATGAGTATTCCCAACGATAATTCACACCTTTTGTTTCGTATTGTTTGATTCTATTCGGTGCGAATGGCTTCCCGGGATTATAGCCCGTACCCGATAAAATTAGCGCTGCGGTTTTATCCGGACGCTGATGATACATGTAAGGAGCAATTGCCGAACCGACTGAACATCCAACTAGGATAGCATCTTCATTGCCACCTACGGCGTCATCGATTGCTTCCCAACACCCCTGCGCCATATCTGCCATTTTCAGCCCCTTATCTGCTTTTGGCGAACGACCATAACCGGGTATGTCGATCGCAACACATCGATACCATGTAGAAAAATGAGCCATCTGGTACAGCCAACAAGACTGGTCCAAAGGGTTGGGATGTACAAACGCTATTACGGGGCCTTTGCGACCCATTTTCTCATAATATAAAGGGCCATGAATGTGATCTGCCATTATTGTTGCTCTCTCGGTAAAATATATTTATTTAAACCTAGGCCCCAATTATTGATGTCACAAGAGCTAATAGGTTATTGGACGGCCTTCCACATAAAGGTTACCTTTCTAAATTATATATAAATTACAAAAATATTTTCGGAGCTAAAATGTCCAAGTTTATGAATCAAAAATTTGATTATGTGGTCGTAGGCGGAGGTTCATCGGGCTGCGTAATCGCTAGCCGTTTGAGTGAACGATCGCAAAACAAGGTATTATTATTGGAGGCTGGCGAAGACTTTGTTCCTGGCACCGAACCAATGGAAATTAGAGATACATTCGCTGGAACGGCTCACAGTAATCCCCGTTTTACATGGACGGGTCAAACCGTTACCTGGGGCCCACGCCCTGGCAATAAGCCTGATAAACGCAAGGCTGTTCGTTATGCGCAAGGCCGAGTTATCGGCGGCGGATCATCCGTTAATGGTATGATATCAATACGCGGTGTTCCGTGGGATTATGATGGCTGGGTAGAACTAGGTGCGAAAGGCTGGGGCTGGGACGATGTACTGCCATATTTTAAAAAGCAAGAAACGGACTTGGATTTTGACGGACCGCTCCATGGAAGTGAAGGTCCTATGGCAGTAAAACGCATCGAAGCTGAGCGTTGGCCAGGTTTCACAAAAGGATTTGTTAAAGCAGTGGAGCAAGAAGGATGGAATGATTTAAAAGATAAGAATGCTGTTTTCGAAGATGGCTATTTTCCAATTGCTGTCGCGAATAAGGAAGGCAGAAGAACATCAACCGCCACGGCCTATCTAACGCAGGAAGTAAGGTCACGACTTAACTTTGATATTCTCGGGGAGGTTTTAGTGGAAAAGGTATTGTTCAACGGCACTAAATCAACAGGCGTTCGAGTGCATCATAAAGGAAAGGTATTTGATATTTGCGCTAATGAGGTAATTGTTAGCTCAGGTGCCCTGCACTCTCCAGCTTTGCTTCTACGCTCGGGAATCGGACCCGCGACAGAGTTGATAGACTATGGCATAGAGATAGTTGCAGATCGACAAGGGGTTGGTAAGCACTTAATGGAACATCCAGGTGTAAATTTTGGTTGCTACATGAAACCTGATTCACGCTTACCAATTGATCTTAGGTTGCCAATGTATGCCGGTATGAGATGGTCCTCCGAGCTAGAGGGCTGTCCACGGGGTGATATGTATATGATTCCTATGAACAAATCCTTCTGGCATTCGGTGGGTTCTCGAATCGGCTTAATGATGCTCTGGGTCAATAAATCATATTCCACGGGGGAAATTCGGCTAAATCCTTCTGACCCGATGGGTGTTCCCTTAGCAGATTTTAACATGTGTTCTGATCAACGCGACCTTGAACGCCTTAAGATAGGTACTCGGCTTATGGCAAAAATATGTAAAAACTCTGCCTTACATAGCAAACTCCATAACGTATTTCCAATAAGCTATAGCGACCGAGCAAGACGTTACGCCGTCTATAACAATTCAAACAGGTTTCAGACATGGGTTGGAGGTCAGGTTATGGACATGTCTGGATGGCTAAGACAAAAAGTAATTGATAACTGGATTTCTGACGGTCTCACAATAAAAGATTTGTTAGAGGATGACGAAATACTAACATCATGGATACATAACACAGTGTTAGGACATTATCATGCGTCGTGTTCAAACAGGATGGGAGCCCCAAATGACCCTGGTGCGGTCACAGACCCATCTGCACGTGTTTACGGGGTTGAGGGTCTTCGTGTTGCCGATGCTTCAATAATGCCAGCAGTACCATGTGCGAATACAAATTTTCCAACAATTATGATAGCGGAAAAAGTTGCAGCAACTATATTGGGTGAAAATTAATAAAAGCCTCTAAACCTGATGAAAAATTGTAGGATAAAAGTTATATGAATGATGAAGCTAATAAGAATATTCCGGAATCTGGTGGCCTGGTGTCCGATCAATTGCTAGCTGACCTCGCAGCAGCGAGCCGTATTTTAGCAGCGCGGGGAGTAGTTGATGCGTTCGGTCATGTTTCTCTGCGACACCCGGATAACCCAAACCGCTATTTTATGTGTCGTGCCAAAGCACCCGCCCTAGCGGAGCCTGAAGACATCATCGAATACAACCTTGATAGTGAACCCTGTAATGCAAATGGCCGCGGTAGTTTTCTTGAGCGGTTTATTCATGGCGAAATATATAAAGCCCGACCCGATCTAAACTCGGTAGTTCATAGTCACTCACCTTCTGTAATTCCCTTTGGGTTAGTTGATACTCAAATAAAGGCGATGTTCCATAACGCTGCCTTTCTTGCAGCGGGAGTACCTGTATTTGATATCAGCGAAAAATATGGGGTGACTGATATGCTGGTGAGCGATGGTGACAAAGGCCAAACCTTTGCAGAATGCTTAGGTGATAAAGATATAGCATTAATGCGAGCTCACGGCTCTGTTGCGTGCGGCAGTACGTTGGAACTTGCAGTTTTTCGCGCAGTTTTTACGGAAGTTAATTCACGTATTCAACACTGGACGATGGACTTAGCTGGCAGCACACCCATTGCTTCTCTAAGCACTGAGGAGGGGGCCTTAGCAGACGTTCCAAATAATGGTGCCTGCATGCGCGCGTGGGACTTGTGGCGTCGAGAAGTTCGATCAGAGACTAATTGGTAAAAAAGGGGGACCTTCGATGAACGCTTTAGCAGATCAGAAAAATGATTTAGTTAAATGTATATTGATGCTCGAGCAAGCAGGGATTATTGATTATAATGGGCATGCAAGTGTGCGCTTGGCCGAAGATAGAATCCTCATAAATATTGGGAACCGTCAACGAAGCACCCTTACCGTTGAAGACCTTTGTATTATCGATTTTGAAGGAAATTTACTTGAGGGTGACGGCAAACCCCCACTGGAGTTCCATTTACATGCGGGTGTCTATAAAGCGAGATCCGACGCCGGAGCAGTAATTCACTGTCACCCCAAATGGTCAACGATTCTCACAACAGCAGGGCAGGAATACCTGCCGGTGTACGCACAAGGGTCATTAGTTTATCCACTGCCGATGTTAGATTCTCCAGACTCTATTAACAATGTCAGAATGGCCTCTGCATTAACAGATATTCTAGGCGATCGTCCCGCCGCAGTCATGAAAGCACATGGGGCAGTTACGCTAGGTAAAACAATCGTTGATGCCTTCGTTCTCATGAATTATTTGGAGGACAATGCAGAGAGACAGTATTTAGCAAGTCAGATTGGTAACCCCTATTCCTTCTCTCAGGAGGAGTTGGACTTGTGCAGAGAAAAATTATGGACCCCTAGTCTTTTCCAACGCACATGGGATCATTTTAGCGCCAAAATGACTTAGACCGGTCAAATTTTAATAAGGCATAGAATTTGGTAGACAAAGATAAATTTTATTTAGTAGGTGTAATGGGTTGGCCCGTTATGCACTCACGATCGCCCATGATGCACAATTATTGGATGCAGCAACAGGGAATATCCGGCACCTATGTATTTTTGGAAATAAAACCAGGAGCTTTGGAAGGTGCCCTGAGAGCCCTACACCCTCTAGGATTCTCGGGCTGTAACCTTACCATTCCTCATAAACTTGATGCGATGGAAATTGTGGATGAGGTCGACGATACTGCAAAAAAAATTGGAGCCATAAGTTGCGTAATTGTAAAAAACGATGGAACTCTTTTGGGTACCAATAATGATTGGTTGGGATTTATAGGAAACCTTAAGCATCAACAACCAACTTGGAACGCTAACGCGGGTCCCTGTACAGTAATCGGTGCCGGTGGTGGAGGTCGGGCTGTTGTATATGGTTTATTGCGGGAAGGTGCAAGAGAAATACGGCTTGTCAACCGAACCGAAAGCAAGGCCGTAAAAATTGCATCAGATTTAGGGAGGGGCGTAACTGTTTATCCTTGGAAAGAAAGGCACTCACTGCTAGAGGGGGCCGCAACGGTTGTCAATGTGACTAATCAGGGTATGGTTGGTGAGCCTGCTTTAGACATTAATCTTGATAAATTATCGCCTGACGCTTTAGCAGCGGATATCATCTATACCCCACTAGCATCTCCTTTTCTTGCAGCAGCCTCGGAGCGCCAAAATAAAACTGTTAATGGTTTAGGAATGCTACTTCATCAGGGGCCACCCGCCTGGAAGAAGTGGTTTGGACTCGAACCAATTGTAACAGAAGAACTCGAAAAAATGATGGTGGAGAGCATTTCAGAGGATTAGAAAATTTCCAACCATAAACCAAAAACAAGCTCTCTTTTAAGCAGCAACTTGCCAGTTTTCAATGGAAACTGGGTGCATGTCATATATAACCTGATACTCTAGCCTAAACGCTAACTCCACAGAAATTCCATCTGCTTCTGCTCGATCAGATGCTAGATCATGAGCAACTTTTCTTGCATGGACTTGACGTTCACCCTCGGTCCAACAGCGATAAAGTGGCCATTGTTCGGAAAATTCGTCAACCCATTTACATCCCGTCATTTCATAGAGTAACGCACAAACTAAATGGTCCTTTTCCTCCGAAAGCAATATTGCACCCCGAATAAACCCCTCATCATCAGTAGAGGCAAGAAACGAAATTCCACTGACCCCATCACGGATTGTGCAGCCATGGTGATTTAAACTTAGCTCCAAAGGAAATACACGACTACTATTCCAGGCATAAAGCTGGCTTATAGGGATTTTTTGAGTTGGCAAAAAGTCTGTAAACATTTTTAACTCCATCAATTTATATTGTTAATCTCTTTTAAAGTTGACCAAAGTATATAACTATAATACGTCATTTTTCGGGGTATAAGAATCGAGACATTGAAATGGCTTACACGAAATTAAGAGATATGCTGGATCTTGTTATGGAGTTAAATGCTAGCTCATTAGGTTTAACCATAGAACAGATTATGGCTCGTACCGGAAGAAGTAGAAAGACGGCTGAACGCATGCTGCAAGCATTAAGTGAGCTAGGTATGGAAGTGGAACAAAGCCGATTAGAAAGTGATCACCA
>DEBE01000079.1 GCA_002348425.1 Alphaproteobacteria bacterium UBA2964
TTTTCCTTCTACTGCTGCCCTATAGCCAACACCAACAATTTCAAGATTGACCGAAAAACCTTCATCCACTCCCCTGACAATATTTTGCAACAAGCTACGGGTTGTACCCCACATTGCTTTAGCATGCGCACTATCGTTTCTTGGTCTTAATCGTATCAGGCTTTCCTCTTGAACAACTTCTACATCCCCAACAACGTCTATACTCAATTCACCGAGTTTTCCTTTAGCCGTTATGAGTTGCCCGGCGATACTAATTGTAACACTTTCTGGTACTGATACAGGACTTGATCCAACACGCGACATCACTTTCTCCTAGAAAACCGTACAAATTACTTCGCCACCAACATTTTGCTCCCGCGCTTCGCCATCAGACAAAACGCCTCGTGGTGTTGATAGGATGGATATGCCCAAACCGTTATAAACACGCTGCAAATCCTTTATTTTGGAATATACTCGCCTTCCTGGTCGTGAAACTCGATGCATTTCTTTTATAACCGGCTCACCTTCGTGGTACTTGAGCTCTATTCGGATTTCAGGCAACGAACGTTCATCCTTTTGAATTTCATACCCGCGAATATAACCTTCGCGTTGCAGCACATCGAGAACGCTTACACGGAGTCTAGAAGAGGGACTTTTTATCGCACCTTTATTTGCAGTTTGACCGTTTCGAATTCTCGTTAGCATATCGCTAATAGGGTCACTCATTGTCATTTTTGTTCTCTCTTACCAACTCGACTTAACCATACCGGGAATATGACCATTAGATGCAAGGTCCCTAAGCGCAATGCGGGAAATCTTAAACTTACGATAGTAACCACGAGGACGACCCGATACCTCGCACCGATTCCTTATTCTTGATGGAGCAGAATTTCTTGGCAATGCTGCAAGTTTTAGCCTTGCTTCAAACCGTGCCTCTGCTGGGCTAGACTGATCAGCCGCAATTGATTTCAATTGCGCTCTCTTCGCAGCAAATTTTTTTGCCATCGCAATGCGCTTTCGGTTTTTCTCAATAGCGCTAGTTTTAGCCATTTTAAATCTCCCGTACCCCTAATTAATAGGCAAATTCAAACCCTTCAACAGGGCCTTTGCCTCATTATCTGATCTAGCAGATGTGACGATTACGATATCCATACCTCTAATTTCATCTACCGAGTCATAATCTATTTCAGGAAAAACTATTTGTTCCTTTAGTCCCATCGCATAGTTTCCGCGCCCGTCAAAACTTTTTGGGGAAAGACCACGAAAATCCCTAACTTGAGGTAATGCAATGTTGATTAATCGATCTAAAAACTCGTACATTCTCTCTCGACGTAAGGTAACTTTACAACCAACTGACATCCCCTCACGTAATTTAAAAGTTGCAACTGACTTTCTCGATTTGATAATCACCGGCTGTTGACCTGAAATAAGAGCCAGCTCATTTGCGGCAGAATCCATTTTCTTTGAATCTGCCGCTGCCTCTCCGACGCCCATATTAATTACAATTTTTTCAATTTTTGGCACCTCCATCGGGTTCTTATAGCCGAAACTAGAAACCAGATCTGGTTTAACGACGTCTTTATAATGTTCTTGCAAACGTGTCATATTGTAACCTTTAATCAATCATTTCACCGGACGCACGCGCAATGCGGACTTTGCGGCCGTCTTCCAATATTTTAAAACCAACTTTTGTTGGCTTACCACTATCTGGATCCAGCAAAGACACATTGGAAATATGTAACACAGATTCTTTTTGATCTATTCCCCCCGGGTTATTCTGCGATGGCGCAGTATGGCGTTTAACGATATTGACGCCCTGAACAAGTACCTTTTGTTGTTCAGGGTAAACCTTCAAAACATCTCCAGTCTTACCTTTGTCTTTTCCTGCAAGAACTATGACGTTGTCACCTTTTCTAATTTTTTTTGTAAAAACCTTTTTATTTTTCATAGCGACATTTCCTACAAAACTTCAGGTGCAAGGGAAATAATACGCATAAAACGGCGCCCCCTTAATTCGCGTGTCACAGGCCCAAAAATTCTTGTTCCAATGGGTTCACCTTGTGGATTAATTAATACAGCTGCATTTCTATCAAAACGGATCGACGTGCCATCAGTTCTGTGAATTTCTTTTGCGGTGCGGACAACTACCGCTTTATGAATATCACCTTTTTTTACACGACCGCGCGGTATTGCTTCCTTAACCGTTACCACAATTACATCTCCAATGCTTGCACTGCGTCTCCGGCTTCCACCAAGAATACGAATGCATTGCACGCGGCGTGCACCTGAGTTATCTGCTACTTCTAAATTAGTTTCGACGTTAATCATTATTTTACTTTCAATCGGAAACAGCTTCATTTGCTGTCAGCAATGACCTCCCAACGCTTTGATTTTGAAATTGGGCGACACTCACGAATCCTTACATTTTCTCCTATTTTAAAAGTGTTCTCAGCGTCATGCACCGCATACTTCTTAGACTGACGAATAAATTTTCCATAAAGCGGATGACGCACTTTTCTCTCGACCCTGACAGTCAACGTTTTATCGGTCTTATCCGAAATAACAACACCCTGTAACACTCTCTTTGGCATGATCTACCCCTGCACCACGTTCTTGGACCGTTCACAGATCACGGTATGTACCCGCGCTATGTCTCGTCTAACCTGCTTAATCCGCGCTGTTGTTTCCAATTGACCGCTCGCCCGCTGAAAACGTAAATTAAGCGCCTCCTTTTTGAGCTCCTGAAGTTGTTCGGAAAGCTCATCTTTTGTTTTTGTTCTGAGGTCGGCCCCATTCATTTCTAACTCCCTTATTCCGTTAGCCGCTTAACTACGCGGGTCTGAAGCGGCAGCTTAGCCGCAGCAAGTGCTAAAGCCACTCTGGCTATTGGTTCGGACACACCATCAACCTCAAACATTATTCTCCCAGGCTTGACCCGGCAGGCCCAATATTCAGGAGCCCCTTTTCCCTTTCCTTGCCGAACTTCTGCTGGCTTCTGCGAGACTGGAACATCTGGAAAAACGCGGATCCAGACACGCCCAGCCCGTCTCATGTGTCTAGTGATAGCCCGCCGTGAGGCCTCAATTTGTCTCGCTGTAATTCGACCAGGCGTGGTAGCCTTCAGCCCAAAGGATCCAAAATTCAACAAAGTACCGCCTTTAGCATTTCCGTGAATTCGTCCCTTATGTGCCTTTCGGAATTTGGTGCGCTTGGGAGATAACATTACTAAAATCCTTCCTATAACTTACCGTCAGCGAGCCGGCTGCTGCTCTTGAGCGCGCTTATCTTGAGCCATTGGGTCATGAGCCAGAACCTCTCCTTTAAAGACCCAAACTTTTACACCACATGCACCATAAGTTGTTTGACCGGTAGCCGTTCCATAATCGACATCAGCTCTTAAAGTATGCAAGGGAACCCTTCCCTCTCGGTACCATTCAGTCCTTGCAATTTCTGCTCCACCTAATCTACCCCCACAGTTGATACGAATACCCTCAGCACCAAGACGAATTGCGGATTGCACGGCCCTTTTCATTGCTCTGCGGAAAGCCACCCGGCGTTCTAGCTGTTGAGCGATATTTTCCGCAACTAGCTTTGCATCAATCTCCGGTTTTCGAATTTCTACTATATTTAAATTAACATCGCTGCCTACCATCCGTGACAACTGGAGCCGCAGTTTTTCAATATCAGCACCTTTTTTTCCTATAACAACACCAGGGCGAGCTGAGTGAATAGTCACTCGCGCTTTCTTTGCTGGACGTTCTATAACAATTTTGGAAACTGCCGCCTGAGTTAATGTTTTTGATAGATATTCACGAAGTTTGATATCTTCATGAAGCATTTGGCCATACTGTTCTTCAGCATACCAACGTGAATCCCAGGTCCTGTTAATGCCGAGCCTAAGCCCGATGGGGTTAACTTTTTGTCCCATTATTTGGCCTCCTCTCGCTCTCGGACAACAACTGTTAAATTACTAAAAGACTTTGTTATACTGCCCGTTCGTCCACGAGCCCTAGGCCTAAAACGTTTTAGGGCAAACGCTCGTCCGACAGATGCCTCTGAAACGTACAAACGATCAACATCTAGTTGATGATTATTTTCTGCATTAGCTATAGCTGATTCTAGCACTCGTTTCACATCATTAGCCACTCGTTTAGGTGAAAAAGTTAAACTGGCTAATGCCTCAGAAGCTTCCATTCCACGGATTAAACTCGCGACCAAATTAAGTTTTTGTGGACTAATTCGGATCGCTTTCGAGAAAGCCATAGCCTCGTTTTCTTTATAACGGCGTGGAGCAGACTTCTTACTCATTACGCCCTCCTGACTTTTTTATCCGCACCATGTCCTCGGTAGGTTCGCGTAGGCGAAAACTCTCCAAACTTATGACCAACCATATTTTCTGTCACAAGTACTGGGATAAATTTTTGGCCGTTATATACTCCAAATGTAAGTCCTACAAATTGAGGCAAAATAGTCGAACGCCGCGACCAAATACGAATAATTTCTTTGCGAGCGGAACTTCGCGCCGCCTCTGCCTTTTTAAGTAGGTAACCATCTACGAATGGTCCTTTCCAAATCGATCGAGCCACTAAACCACTCCCCTATCTTTTATGCCTACGTCGCATAATATATTTATCACTTGGCCGTTTTCCACGAGTACGTTTACCTTTTGTCGGAAGACCCCACGGGGATACAGGATGTCGTCCACCTGAGCTTCTTCCTTCACCTCCACCGTGTGGATGGTCAACCGGGTTCATCGCAACACCACGAACAGAAGGCCTTTTGCCTAACCAACGATTACGACCCGCTTTACCTTTATTGGTATTTTTGTTATCCGCATTGGAAACGGAACCAACGGTGGCCATGCAACGCGCTGGCACCATCCGAAGCTCTCCTGAACTCAACCTTAATTGGGCATAACCAGCATCTTTACCTATCAACTGGACATACGTACCTGCAGCGCGAGCGATTTGCCCCCCTCCACCTGGTTTCATCTCAACATTATGAACTATGGTGCCAACCGGGATATTTTCCATTGGCATAGCATTCCCTGGTTTAATATCGACCTGTTCACCCGAGACAACTTGATCGCCAACACCTAAACGTTGCGGTGCGAGAATATAAGCGACCTCTCCATCGCTATATTTAATCAAAGCTATGAAAGCAGAACGATTTGGATCAAATTCGAGCCTTTCGATAGTTGCAAAGACATCGTTTTTCGTTCGTTTAAAATCAATTTTACGGTAACGGCGTTTGTGCCCTCCGCCTCTCCGACGCATAGTTATGCGACCTAGATTATTTCTTCCACCGTTATTATTTAAACCTTCAGTTAGGGCCTTAAACGGCTTCCCTTTCCACAATTCCGAGCGATCTATTAAAACTAAAGCTCGTTGAGATGGGGTTGTTGGTTTGAAATTTTTCAAGGCCATAATTTTAAACCCCTGTTGTTACATCAATCATCTCACCTTCTGCGAGTGAGACGATAGCTTTTTTATAATCCGGCCTCTTACCGAGCTTCCCTTTAAACCGCTTAATTTTTCCTCTTTGTTTGAGAGTGTTCACCGAATTAACCTTAACTTTGAACAAAGTCTCAATGGCCGCCTTTATTTGAGGCTTGGTAGCGGTTAAGGACACCCGAAAGGTAACCTGATTATTCTCTGAACCCATTGTCGATTTCTCTGTAACTACAGGAGCAAAAATCAAGTCATATGCCTGATTAATCGTCATTGTCACTGGCTTTTCTCTGCGCGCAGTCATTTTAACCTCTCTACAAGCTGAGTGACCGCATCTCGGGTTAGAACTAATTTATCGCGACGCAAAATATCGTACACGTTAGCTCCCTGCTGCGGGAGGACATCTATTTGAGGTATATTGGCTGCTGCCTTGGCAAAATTTGAATCTATTTCAATTCCAGCAACAATTAAAGCAGAGCCCACCCCAATTGCAGAAAGGTTTTTCGATAAATTATTTGTTTTGGGTTCATCTAACTTCGCTTGATCCAATATTATTAATTTGCCAGAAGCCTGCTTACTTGAGAGGGCTGTCTTCAATGCAAGCTTGCGAACTTTCTTATTTAATGAGTGCTCATGTGACCTAACAACCGGACCAAAAACTGTTTGCCCACCGCGAAATTGTGTTGCCCTCCTACTACCGGCCCTTGCACGTCCAGTACCTTTTTGGTTCCATGGCTTAGCGGTAGTACCCCTAATTTCTCCTATAGTCTTTGTCTTATGATTACCACCTCGCCGTTTTGCAAGTTGATAATTGACCATACGCGCCAAAATATCCTTTCGAACCTCAACTCCAAAAACTGTTTCGTCCAGATCTAAAGAACCAGACTTTTTATTTTCAAGAGTGATCACATCGCACTTCATGTGCTTAATCCTTTTTCTCTTCTTCAACAGTGACTGTTTCAGAGACCATAGTATCAGCCTCCCCTTCATTTTCAGGTGTAATTTCGTCTAACGCAGTTGAATTATCCGCACCAAAAATGGAGGCAGGAAAGGGGGCTTCATCAGGAGTAGCTCTTTTCTTAGCATCAGCAATCAGGACA
>DEBE01000083.1 GCA_002348425.1 Alphaproteobacteria bacterium UBA2964
CCATTCTTTTCTGATTTAGAAATTTTTAAATGTTGTAATCCGTAAGCAGCAACCTGCGGTGAATGGGTAATAGTCAACACCTGTATGTCTTCCGATAGCTTTGCAAGTCTTTCGCCTACTGCTGCGGCTACCGCTCCTCCAATTCCGGCGTCTACTTCATCAAAAATTAGGGTAGGGACAGTATTGTTTTGCTTAAGGACAACCTTCAAGGCGAGAAGAAATCTTGCTAATTCCCCACCAGAGGCGATTTGCGTTATTGGGCCTGGCTCTGTTCCCGGGTTCGTAGAAATTTCAAAGTAGACTCTATCTATACCATGGCGACCCCAATCTCTTTTATCCAAAGTTTCGACTCGAGTATAAAAAGTCGCTTTTTCAAGCCGTAATGGTGGTAGTTCCTCGCAGACACCCTTGTCTAGTTTTTTGGCAGCGTTATGTCTCTTTTTGCTTAGTTTTTCTGACTTAATTTTATATTTTTCGTATGCTTTATCACGATCTACTTGCAGTTTTCTTATATGTTCATCGGCATTAGAAAAAGTTTTAATTCTTTGTTCGAGAGTTTTTTGTAAAGACGGGAGCTCTTCCACGGCAATATTATGCTTTCTTGCTAAAGCTCTTAAGGAAAAAAGTCGTTCTTCACAATTTTCTAACCTGGTAGGGTCGGGTGCCGCATCCTGCATTAATCTATTCAAAAGGTGTTGTGCATCTGCAACAGAATCTGTGGCTGCAGAGAGAGCATTTAATATAAGACTTAAGGCTTCTGTTGAGTCGACATTTTCTTTTGAAATACTGCGTTGTGCGGCGGCTAGTCTCTCTTCTACGCCATCCTCAGCTGAGAGAGAGTTTTCAATTGTAACTAGAGTTTTAATTAGACGCTCACCGTTGATCAATAGAGAACGTATTTTCGATAGTTCAGCTTCTTCGCCGGGCTGAGGATTGATTTTTTGAAGTTCTTTTAGTGAATGAAGAACATAGTCTTCATCTGCACGATTTTTTTCATATTCAGCTGATGCCTTTTCTAAGAGATTGTCAATATTTTTCCAAGCGTCGTAAAGATGTGCGACCTCGTTGCGTAATGGTTGGATACAGGAGAAATTATCAAGCGCATCTCTATGAGTTTTCTGGTCCATAAGACCTTGGCTTGCAAATTGGCTTTCTATTTCAACTAATTGTTCGCTAATCGTGCGCAAAAGTGTTACGCTTACGGGTTGATCGTTGATATAAGCACCACCGCGACCATCTTGATCCAGGTTTCGGCGCAAGATAAGTGGCTCTCCCTCTTTTGAATTATCAATATCATAATCAGCGAGCAAAGAATTAACTCCGTGATTAGCAGGTATTTGAAAAGATGCAGTAACTGAGGCATTCCGCAGTTCTTTTGACTTATTATCTGTGTTTCGAATTAAGTTGATATTAGCTCTCATACCTAAGGCTAATCCCAGGGCGTCTAATAAAATTGATTTTCCTGCACCGGTCTCGCCCGTTAAGACGCAGAGACCCTGGCCAAAGGTGGCATGTAATTTATCAATTAGAACAATGTTACGTATTAGAACGGAAACTAGCATTTTAAATTAAAACATCCTGTTCCAAGTTCGACTTAAAAACCCCTTCTTTTTTTGGCTCTTAACCGTTTCCTTTATATCTATCCCTGTCATGAGTTTGTAACTATCAGTATACCATTCGCTGCCAGGATAATTATGGCCTAGCACAGATGCCGCTTTTTTCGCTTCATTACTTAATCCAATGGCTGTGTAGGCTTCCACTAGCCTATGCAACGCCTCGGGGGTATGAGTTGTCGTTTGATATTGTTTTACCACCCGTTTAAACCGATTAATGGCAGCAATATATTCGTTTTTTATTAAGTAGAAACGACCAATGTACATCTCCTTGCCGGCTAGATGATCACGCGTTAAATCAACTTTTAGACGTGCATCGCGTGCATATTTCGATCTCGGGTAGCGCCGAATAACATCTCGTAATGCCCTGAGAGCTTTTTCTGTAGCCAATTGGTCCCTACTGACATCTGTAATTTGTTCATAAAAACACAACGCCTTCAAATAATATGCATATGCGGTATCTATATTGCCCGGATGAAGTTGAATGAATCGATTTAAACCCATGATGGCATCGGTATATTTTCCAGCTTCGTAATTGGCATAGGCTGATAAAAGTTTTCCTTTTGTGGCCCAAACTGAATAAGGGTGTTGTCTTTCAACCTCATCAAAATAATTTGATGCGTCGAAAAAGTCCCCGGCCTCTAGCGCATCGACTGCTTTATTATAAAGAGTGTTAACCGACCGCTCCGTATATACTTTTTCGTTGTTGCTAGTACAGGCTGTAAAGCCCAATAAAATCAGAATTGCCAACCACCTAATTATTTGTTTATAGAAGCCCAAATTTTTGGTCCAAATCTTTTAATAGTGTCTATTACTTTTCCGATATCAACCAATCTTGATAGGACTGATCTCAGTTTTCTTCGTCTTATCATATCACATGGCTACTAACTACTGCCATATATTCTGTTTCTATAAATACAGATTAGATATCAGGAAAATTATGCAGAAGAATATTAGGCGGTCGCTAACGAAAGCTCTTGATCCCAACTATGTGCCGCCCCGGGTACCACAGCACTATCCATTCTTACATAGGACCAAGCAGATTCATCCTGAAAAAGATAATGTAGAAATTTATTATTTAGGGCGTGCCCTGGCCGAAGTGCATTGATTTTTCCAATAATTGGTGAACCTGAAAGGTATAGATCTCCGACACAGTCTAAAATTTTATGACGCACAAATTCGTCATTATATCGGAGCCCATCACCATTGAGAATTTTATCACCACTAATAACTACTGCGTTGTCCAACGACCCCCCAAGTGCTAGACCAGCTTCTCTCAATGCATCTACCTCGTGTACAAAACCAAAGGTCCTTGCCCTAGAAATTTCTGTCTTAAAGGTTCCATTGACCAAACGCATACTTAGTTTTTGTTTTGCAACAGGAGTTTCTTCAAAATCAATTTCAAAATCGACGGAAAATGCTTGGTCGGGACAAGCTAAAATATATTTATTCCCATCGGTGACTTTAATGGACTTTTCAAGTTTAATAGCCCTCCGAGGCTCGCTTTGTTCAATTATACCTGCACATTCCATCAAAAAAATAAATGGGGCAGCACTTCCATCCATAATAGGAACCTCGGGCCCGTCTAAATTAACAATAGCGTTATCTATACCGCAACCTGCGAAGGCAGCCATTAGGTGTTCTATGGTCGATATACAAACACCCGCATCATTTCCTATGGTAGTTGCTAATCGGGCGTCTACCACGCAATCCCAACGCGCCGGGATAATTTGATTTTCTAAATCTACATCAGTCCGCCGAAAGACGATTCCCGTATTTGCGTATGATGGATTAAGCGACATCGTTACTTTTTTACCGGAATGTAAACCAATTCCAGAACAACCAATTGAAGATTTTAACGATTTTTGGAGCACCACTTTAGAATTCTTGGCATCAATGGTGGTGTTACAAGTTTCTGATGGGTCAAGCACTCAATATTCCTTATACTACTCTAAATAATGTCAAAACTTATCTATTTCTACGATCCAAATTAGAAAAAGAGTCTCCCAATAAAGAACTAAACATTAGGCCGAAGGAAAATTACCAATTTCCTTCAGCGCTCTCAAATCAACATTTGTTACAGAATGTTACGTTTATTTGATTAATTGGCCTGTCGTCTTAGAAAGGCCGGTATTTCCAATAAATCTTCTTCGCTTTGTTTACCTGACAAATGGTCATTATGTTTAAGTTCTGTTAATTCTGTTTGATCTTTATCTGTTTGATTCTCAGATAAAACGGTTTCCTTATTTCGGGGTTGAGTCATTTCCTTTTTAATGCCGTTGTTCAAGCCGACATTGTTCTCTTCTTTAGCAATGGCAGCTTCTTCTTTATGCTCTGCAGTTTGAATTTCTTGTTTGTTTAGGCTTGGTGACATTGATTCAGTAGATTCTTTGGGATTCAATTTCCTACTTTTATCGACTGATGGTATTGATATGTCTTTCTTAGTTTCATCATCTTCTTTTTTTGACCAACTAGCGCTCGTCATGCGCTGGAAAATATTTGGATTTTTCTTCTTTTGTGTTACCGGGGCTGCATTCAACATTTCTGCCTCTCGAAAAGGGTCTGCAGTGTTTTCAATTAAAGGGGAAGTCATCCTATCCGGTTTCGATGGGATGGGCGGGATAAATGGCTGGTCTGTTTTATTTTTTTTCTCAGTTTGACCACTTTTTTCGATAGGGTCTATTTCTAATGGTTTAGATGCCCGATTTTTTACATTTTCAGTTTCTGATTCCACTAAATCTGCAATATCGGACTGGACGGGCTCTTGCTCAAATTTAGCATTCCCAGGTTGAATTTGATAACTTTCTGTATGCGTTATGGGCTCGGGCATTTTTAATGCCGTGGCTGTAGGGCCGCGACTCAATGGCATTGTCGAAGTATGTGTCCTCTGAATCCCCATAGCTGAGTTGTTTAGGAGTTGTTCATTAGGTCGCACAAAATTGGTTTCACTTTGCTCGTTGTAAACTTTAAGCACAGGCCGTGGTTGCGTATTAGTATTTATATCTATACCGGTGGCAACGACTGATACCCTTATTCGGCCTTCCAAAGATTGATCTAATGCGGAACCAAATATGATATTGGCATCTGCATCTACTTCATCCCCAATTCTATTAGCTGCTTCGTCCACTTCAAAAAGTGTCATGTCGGGTCCGCCAGTTATATTGATTAAAACACCTCGGGCCCCTTTCATTGATACGTCATCTAGTAGAGGATTTGAAATGGCAGCTTCTGCAGCCAATCTAGCCCGTTCTTCACCATCTGCTTCACCAGTACCCATCATAGCTTTACCCATTTCTGACATGACACTTCGGATATCCGCAAAGTCTAAATTTATTAGTCCGGGTACGACCATTAAGTCTGTTACGCCACGGACCCCTGAGTGCAGTACATCATCGGCCATCGCAAAAGCGTCCGAAAATGTAGTTTTCTCATTGGCTATTCTAAAAAGATTTTGATTGGGAATAACAATAAGAGTATCTACGAATTGTTGCATTTCTTCTATACCGGCGTCTGCAATCCGCATTCTGTTCATGCCTTCAAACTGAAAAGGTTTGGTAACGACACCAACAGTTAACATTCCCTGTTCTCTAGCCAAGCGGGCTATGACTGGTGCAGCACCGGTTCCTGTGCCTCCACCCATTCCAGCGGCTATAAAAACCATATGGGAGCCATTCAGGATTTGCTCTATGTCTTCTAAAGCTTCTTCTGCGGCGGCACGTCCCATATCCGGGCGGGAACCAGCACCCAAACCGTGCGTTATAGCACGGCCCAGCTGTACGCGACGGTCTGCAAGAGAATGCGAGATAGCTTGAGCGTCGGTATTCGCAACGACGAACTCCACTCCTTCAAGTTGTTTGCTGATCATATTATTCACAGCATTTCCTCCTGCACCGCCACAACCAACGACGGTAATACGAGGTTTCAGATGGTCATCATTTTCGGGAGTAGTAAAGTTTATAGTCATATGAGCCTCCATAAATACTCAGGGCTATTACAATGAAATACTGCGAATTTGCAGCGGCTAAGGTTGGTAGGTAATAAAATTCTTGGGAGAGTCTTCATCATTAAAAATTTCCTTTTAACCAGTTACCAAAACGGGAAATACGTCCACTAACGCCGGTTGGGATGGCATCAAGCTGATCTCTTACGTCACTGTGCTTCTCTGTTGCAAAGCGTACCAAGCCAGCACATGTAGAAAATGCCGGCCCGCTAGTTGCTTCTGCTAAACCGCTAATTCGCATTGGTCGGCCCATACGTACTTGTTTTTCTAAAACAAGTGCTGCTAGTTCACGAACTCCTTGCAGTTGGCTAGCACCTCCGGTTAGTACTAAACGTCGCCCGGCAATACGATCTAAACCGGCACTTTCAAGTTTATTTCGCACTAATTCGAATGTTTCCTCTATCCGTGGTCGAATAATGCCATTTAAAAGTGATCTAGGAACATGATTAGGTTGATTGTTGATTTCTTCACCTATTAAGGGGACGTCTATAAGTTCGCGCTCATCAGCAGGGGAAGAAATTGCGCTTCCATAGAGAGTCTTCATCCTCTCGGCGTGGGCGACAGAGGTAGATAGACCTCGGGCAATATCGCTAGTTACAAAATGTCCGCCAACTGGAATGGAATCGGCATGCACTACCTCACCATCATAAAAAACAGCAATCGTGGTTGTTCCGCCACCCATATCAATAATTGTAACCCCTAGATCAACTTCATCTTCAACCAAACAGGCAAGACCAGATGCGTAAGGGGCAGCAACTGCAACTTCAATGTCCAAGTGGCACCTACCTAGGCATGCAGCTAGATTACGCATGTTGGCGGCCCTTGTTGAAATTACATTAATTTCAACTCCGAGTGTTTCAGCGAACATTCCTCTCGGGTCACGTATACCTTTTGTGGCATCAAGAGAGTAGGCCATAGGTAGTGAATGTAAAACTTCATAATCAGTGTCGCGCTGACAAATATTCCCCTGTGCCAATGCACGTCGTATATCGGCTTGATTAACCTCACGTCCTGAAATAGGCAGTTGAAACTTAAATTTTTCTGAAGATAGGTAGCCTCCGGAAACGTTAACAATAACCTCTCTGATTGTTTCATTCGCAAGTTCTTCTGCAGAGCTTATTGCGGTGAGGGTGGCGTGTTGTGCAGCATCCATATCAATGACGGTACCGCTACGAATCCCCTTTGAGGCGTGGTGTCCGACTCCTAAAACTCTTAAACCACCATCATTTGAAGAGTGGGCTAACAAACAGCATATTTTTGAACTTCCCATGTCAAGGGCAGCAATTAAACCGGTTCTTTTTTTATTCAATAGTCAACCCCTCCTTGCGGACTCTTGATTCTAAAAACATGGTCATGTTTTTTGGCCTTTGGTGTGTATTATTTGTCTTCCTATAACACCCGGTTTAACGATAATGCTTTTAGGTAAGCGCATATCGATCAGTCGAACATCACGAGCTAGAATTCTTTGTTTTGAGTTGAGTTCGATCAGGCGTTTCCATGCCTTATGTGGGTTTTTTTCGGGAAGCTTTATTTTTATTCCCGATTTTAATTTTAAATCCCATCGTCTTTTGCCGATAAGTGTTGCGCGTGCAATTTTTGCGGCCAATGACGGATTTGTTCCAATAATATTAAGAAGTTTTAAAGCCGAACTAGGTGCTCCATGCCCCGCAACGACCAGAAGGGAACGAAACCTTCCAACACGCTCTGATATAAATGTCTTTCCTTGAGAATCAACTAAGTATTTTTGTCTTTTTGACTCCCAAAGAGCTATTGGTTTGCGTTCGTTTATCCGAATATCAATAGTGCTAGGCCAATTTCTCAGGACTGTTGCATTTTGGATCCACGGGATTTTTACCAGATTTCTATGAATAACTTCCAGTTTAACACCCAAAATTGGATCACCCTTTTTTAATCCAATTGCGTCAATGACTTTGTACCTAGGAGTTTTATCCCGTCCTCTAAGGATAATTTTATTAACCCTAAGTCCTAAAGATGCGGTTTGCTGTATCAATTCATTTTCTAGGGTATCAATACCTTCAGATAAGGCTCCGTTTTTCCATGCCCATAAAGGGCCGCAAATAAGTAGCAGAATACTTACTAAAATTATTGCAGAATTAGTTGCTGGTCGTGCCCACTTTGGCGCGGGTTTTTTTCGGAAAGAAACCGACGAAATGCTTTTCTTTGCTTTAGCTCTTCGATTAAAAGTTTTTAATACTAAAGATATTAGTTTCCGCATTGGGCATTCTCCACTATCCAGGAAACTAATTCTTCAAAATCTATACCGGCATAGGCAGCCTGCTCTGGGACAAGAGATAATGGAGTCATTCCCGGCTGGGTATTGACCTCAAGCATTACTAGGTGACCCGGGTCCGCTTTTGTATCGTCGTACCTTAAATCTGCCCTAGTCACCCCTTGGCAACCTAAAACATCATGAGCCTTAAGAGCATAGCTCATAGCATTTTTATAGATTATATTTGGGAGCGCGGCCGGTATGTGATGAGTGGTTTTACCTTTAGTGTATTTTGCGCCGTAATCGTAAAAACCGTTATCTGTTTTCAACTCGGTAACTCCAAGAGCTCGATCACCCATAACGGCAACCGTTAATTCCCGTCCAGGTATATATTCTTCGATCATCACCTGATCTCCTGGCATTCCAATATCTTTCAGGGGCATTGGAACATCTCCACTCTTCTGTACAATTTGGACACCAAGACTAGACCCCTCATTCAGTGGCTTAATGACAAAAGGTTGGTCCATTAACTTTTTATTTTTTATGTCATGACGATTAACCAAGCGGTGTTTGGCACATGGTATTCCAGCATTCCGAAAAAGTTTTTTTGCCATGGGTTTATCCATTGCAAGCGCCGAGGCGAGCACATTTGAATGGGTATAAGGAATGGAGAGCCATTCGAGTAAACCTTGAATACATCCATCTTCGCCGTAGCGGCCATGCAGAGCGTTGAATACTGCATCGGGAACGAATTTGAGTGCGTCCATAACTTCTCTTAAGTTTTGTCGTACATCAATTGGTGTTGTTTCATAACCTTTACGTTCTAGGGCTTTAACAACTGATTTCCCAGAAACTAAAGAAACTTCGCGCTCGGAAGAAATGCCACCCATCAACACTGCTACTCGTTTTTTCATAGTGTAGTCTCCGGAATTTCTGCGACACCAACACGTTTAATCTCCCATTCTAATAGGATCCCTAGAGTATCTCTAACACGGCGACGGACCTCACAGCCGAGGCCCTCGATATCAGCAGCGGTCGCCGTTCCTGTATTGATAAGAAAATTACAATGTTTGGAGGAAACCTGGGCTCCGCCTCTTCTAAGACTACGGCAGCCTGCCGATTCAATCAGTTTCCAAGCTTTTAATCCTTTAGGATTTTTAAAGGTACTGCCCCCAGTGCGTTCTTTAGTTGGTTGTGCTTCAGCTCGATTATTTTCTATTTCGGCCATTCGAGCCGAAATAATAGATGGTTTCTGGAACCTGCCTTTTAATTTGGTGGATAAAAAAATCCAATCATTGGGCACTTTACAGCTACGATAGGTAAATTCGAGGTCCTCTGATGTTAATCTATGAAGATTCCCTTGTCGGTCGAGTGCTGTAGCTTCCAATAAGATATCTTTTATTTGGTGGTTGTAAGCACCGGCGTTCATACGAATAGCACCGCCAATTGAACCGGGGATTCCACTGAGAAATTCTAGTCCTCCAATACCATTATCACGTGCTCTCCGGGCTACTGTTACGTCCATCGCACCCCCGTACGCATTAATTACAGAGTTGTTGAAAGTAATATTAGAAAATGCCCGCCCAAGTCGGAGGGTGACTCCAGAAATTCCACCATCTCTTACAATCATGTTAGAGCCACTTCCGATTACCGTTAAGTTTAATTCATTTGGAGAATTTTTGAGAAAACTCTGTAAATCCTCTGTATCTGCTGGTTCAAATAAAACCTCAGCCTTACCGCCCACTCGAAACCAAGTTAATTGAGATATTGGTGCCCAAGGTGTTAATTTACCTCTCACTTCTGGCAAATCATAAATAATATGGTTTGATTCAAGGCCCATTTTCATAAAACCGCGCCTTCATGAAAATCTGATTGGGAAGAGAGTGTTGTAAGTGATTCTGGCAGATCGTTAGCCCATTTTGTAACGTCACCTGCTCCAAGAAAGATTACTATGTCACCGACTCTGGATATTTTATTTATTAATTGAGGAAGTTGTTCAGGGTTTTCCAGCGCTATAACGTTTTGGTGACCGTATGATTTTACCCCTCTTATAAATTTTTCCTGATTTATTCCCTCTATAGGCCGTTCACCTGCGGGATAGATGTCTGCAATGATTACGATATCTGCATCATTGAAGCAGGTGCAGAAATCTTTAAATAACAATTTTAGCCTAGAGAAACGGTGAGGTTGTACTACTGCAATAACTCGGGATTTAGCGCTGATTCGAGCAGCTGCAAGTGCAGAGGCAATCTCGACTGGGTGATGGCCATAATCATCTACGATTGTTACACCCTCCACTTCACCTGTTATTGTAAAGCGTCGCTTAACACCTGAAAATGAAGATAGACCTTTTCTAATTACACTTGTTGGTATTTTCATTTCTTGTGCAACGGCTGTTGCAGCAAGTGAATTTTGGACATTATGTTGCCCTACCATCGGTAAGCTCACATTTTTTAATGTTTTTCCCGCCAAAGAGGAACGACCTGAGAAAACAATATCAAATTTCGAATTACCACCTTTGGTAGTAAAATTGACAGCCCTGATATCTGCTCGAGAATCAAACCCAAAGGTCACAATCCTACGATCAAAGATTTGTGGTATTAATGCTTGCACCTCCGGGTGGTCGACACACAAAACGGCGAGACCATAAAATGGTATATTTGAGACGAAAGTTTTGAAGGCCTCCTTAACCTCTTCGAAGGTTCCGTAGAAATCCATATGTTCAGGGTCAATATTATTTACCACGGCAATAGTTGCTGGTAATTTTATGAATGTGCCATCTGACTCATCTGCCTCCACTACAATCCAATCCCCTTTGCCCAACCTGGCATTGGTACCATACGCATTTATAATGCCGCCATTGATTACGGTGGGATCAGCCTTGGCTGTATCTAGGATGGCTGCAATTAGTGAAGTTGTAGTCGTTTTTCCGTGTGTCCCACCGACTGCCACGGACCATTTAAGGCGCATTAGTTCGGCTAACATTTCTGCACGGCGAACTATGGGGATTTTTTTTTGCCGAGCGGCAAGCAATTCTGAATTATTTGGCTCTATTGCAGACGATATTACTACTACCGTGGCTGCCCCGAGATTATCACCGTTTTGTCCGATTGTTATAGGAATGCCAATAGTTTTTAGGCGCGTTACAATATTATTTTCTTTGATATCACTTCCTTGCACGGAATAGCCTAAATTATGTAAAATTTCGGCAATACCACTCATGCCTATGCCGCCAATTCCGCAAAAATGAATTCGGCCTATGGATGTCGGTAAGGTTTTCATGTTACCGCTCCACCATTAGTCTGCTGGTGAATGGTATTTTCTAAAATGTCAGCAAGGGTTTCGGCGGCGTTAAATTTGTATAAATCTTGTATATTGTCTGCTGCGTCATTTAAAAGAGATGGATTTTCTATTAATTGTTGAATTTTTAATTTTACTCTTTCAATAGTGAATTTATCTTCTGACATACACCAACCAGCGCTTGAAGAGGTAATCGCAACTGCATTTGCAGTTTGATGATCATCGGTGGCGTGCGGGTAGGGTACGAGGATTGCCGGCCTTTTAGCTGCTATCAGTTCTGAAATCGTTGAAGCGCCAGCCCTAGAAATTACGAGGCTCGCGGCCGATAGTCTATCAGGTATATCATTAAAATATGGTCGCAAGTCACTTTGAATGTTGGCTGTTTTATATATGGATTTTACAACATTTATATCACCCGGGTTGCATTGTTGTGTGACAATCACGCGGGATCTTTTATTTTTGGGGAGGGCCGCGATGGCTGAAGGCACAATTTTAGTAAGAATCTGAGCGCCCTGACTGCCTCCAAATACTAGGACGTTTAACTTACCTTTGGAGTCCAAAGCGGTATATACTTTATCTCTTATCTCAGAAATTTCTTCCCTAACCGGGTTGCCAGTTTGAATAACTTTAGAAATTGCCTTTGGACTTATGCCCTTAACTTGATCATATGAAACAGCAATTTTTTTCACGGTGGGCGCAAGAAAACGATTTGCTCGTCCCATTATAGCGTTTTGCTCATGGATAATCGTTGGCAATCCAATTTGTGCTGCTGCACACATTGTGGGTACGGATGGGTAGCCACCAAACCCTATTACAGCGCCAGCTTGTATTTCTTTTAGGATTGACCGGGCCTGAAAAAAACCTGCTCCCAAAAGCCCAAGTCCAATCAATTTTCGTAATAAACCCCCGCTAGGGCTTGAGGCCTTTATATAGTGTATATCAGTGTTTAAATCGTATTGACTAAATAAATCGCCTCGATCGTCAGTAATTATCGCTATGTTCTTCGTTCTTTTGATAAGCGCTCTTGCTAAAGATATGGCAGGATATATATGACCACCTGTACCACCAGCGGCAAGAATGATAGGTCGGCTTTCTTCGAGAAAACTCATAAATTTGCCTCTTGTCCGATCCGACGACGTGTTAGTGATAAAACCATACCCATACAAAGCGCGACGGAAACTAGCGAAGATCCTCCATAGCTAATAAAAGGCAGTGTCATACCTTTTGTTGGCATTAAATGAAGGGTAGATGCCATATTAATGAGAGCTTGAAGCCCAAATTGAACAAGCAATCCCGTGACGGATAACAGGATAAAAAAATTGGTTTCTTTGATGATGCGTGAAAAACCCCGTAAGACAATAAAGGCAAACAAACCTACTACCAAGAGGCATGTAATCATCCCAAATTCTTCAGCGGCCACTGCAAAAATAAAGTCAGTATGAGCATCCGGTAACATGGTTTTTACAGATCCTTCACCAGGCCCCCGACCGAGCACACCACCCTTCATAAATGCTTCCATTGATCTCATGACCTGATAGCTATCACCAGAAGTTGGGTCGATGAATCGATCAACCCTGCTAGCTACATGGGGGAGGAGAAAATATGCAGATACGGATCCGGCAATACCCAATGCTATAAAGCCTGCAACCCATAATAAAGGCAATCCAGCTAAAAAGAACTGAGTGAACCAAACAGCTGATACAACTACAGTCATCCCGAAATCAGGTTGTAATAGAAGTAAACACACTACTAGTCCGTACAGAACTATCGCTGAGGTTTGGCCAATAGCTCTCCCGTTCTCACTTTTCATCGCGAAAAGCCATGCGGTAACGACGGCGAATGCAGGTTTGATAAATTCAGATGGTTGTAGCGACCATCCTAAGATATTAATCCAACGCTTAGCTCCCTTACTTTCAAAACCAAAGAAGCAAGTGGTAATCAATAGTCCGAAGCTGATGAAGAATATAACAATTGCAACTCGCAGAGTACCTTGAGGAGCCATCAGAGATGCACCAATTAAAAATAGCAAGGCTATTGGCATAAAAAAAAGTTGCTTTTGAACAAAATGATAGGAATCAAATCCTAAATTATCGGCAACGGGAGGGCTGGCGGCCATAGTCATAATAACACCAAAACCGATAAGTAGGGCAATTGCGGCCAGGGTCCAATGGTCAATTGTCCACCACCATTTTCCTAGTAACGATGTATCGGTGCGTGTGAAAGCCGTCATTCGACACACTCCCGGAATGATGTGATAAATTGTCGGAAAGCATTTCCTCTCGCTTCATAGTTTTCCCATTGGTCAAATGATGCACAGGCAGGTGAAAGTAAAACCGTTGGGCTTAGATTTTTGCAGACTAATGCTGCATTATAGGCTTCTCTGACCGCTGTTCTGAGATTGCCACAAAGTGTAGTTTTTACTTTATTATTTATAAGTTTTTCAAACTCTTCGGAGGATTCTCCAATCAGAAAGACGTGATGTATGTTTGAGAGACAATCCGCCAATCTATTGCAGTCTAGGCCCTTTGAGCGGCCACCGGCGATCCAAAATATATTTTTATAGCAAGCTAAAGCGCGCTCTGATGCTTCGAGGTTAGTTGCCTTACTATCATTAACAAACGTAATACCGTTTAACGAGTCGACCCGTTCCATTCGATGGGGCAACCCATGAAAATTCATGATTGATTCAGCTATGATTTCTCTATCAATTTCCAAGGCATATCCAATAGCCGCCGCCGCTAAAGCATTTTGCCAATTATGGATACCCAGTAGGTTTTTCGCTTTTCTTAAGTCACAGATAACCAGGCCACTCATGTCATAGATTTTTTCATCTGTCACATAAAATCCATCCTCAAGTTTTTCAGATGTTGAAATAGGGTAACTTTGCCAAAAGGGATTAATTGAAATTTCATTATGTAAGGACCGGCCAAATTCGTCATCTATGCCTATGATAGCTATCTGAGGTTTTTTCGAGTTTTGGCACTGTCTAAATATTTGGCTTTTCGCTTTAAAATAATTTTTGATATTCCCGTGCCTATCTAGGTGATCAGAACTTAAATTTAGAAAGGCAGCTATGTCGAAGGATGCGTTTTTGGTTAGGTCCAGTTGATAAGAAGAAACCTCTAGAACGATAATTTCACCATCAACTGGTTCTCGAAGACTAAGTGCCGGCGGACCTAGGTTACCCCCAATTTGTCGTTTTATGCCGGCTTTCTCTAACATGTGACCGACAAGTGCGGTCGTGGTTGATTTGCCATTTGTTCCCGTGATGCCAATAAATTTTGTTTCAGGAAGTGTTTCAATCAAAAGTTCCACATCCCCAATTATTTGTGTTTTTGCTAATAGCGCTTTTTTCGCAATGGTGTGGGGTTGGTGGGTAAACGGAACCCCCGGAGCCAGAACCAATGCATCAAAGTTGTCAAAGTCGCTAATGTACAGATCTTCTAATATAATATTTTGTTGTTTTGCTTTTTTTCTCTGAATAGGGTCGTCATCCCATGCTGAAATTTTGTTTCCGCTAGCCGATAGAGCGCGGGCGGTTATAAGGCCGGATGTACCAAGACCAAATAAAGCGATTTTCTGGTCGCGCCGGGTCTTTATTTTAATCACTTAACCCTCATCGTAGCTTCAACGTTGAAAGACCAATCAATGCAAGTACCATTGCAATAATCCAAAACCGAATGACTATAGTCGGTTCCTTCCAGCCTTTTTTTTC
>DEBE01000114.1:0-4076 GCA_002348425.1 Alphaproteobacteria bacterium UBA2964
ATTTATAGAATAAGTATTTCTTGCAATTCGTCTTGTTTAGCTTTGAGCGATTGAGTAATATTCTCAAGTTGTATTATCTAACAACTGTTTATAGAAGTTAGTTGTAAGTGTTTTATGACGCGTTAAAAATATTTATTAACCACAATGGGTGAGACCCGTTTCATGGCCCGAGCATTACCACACGTAACAGTATTTTGTTCCGCAGTCGCACTTTCGGCTTGTTCTTTATCGATGGAATCAATGGATTCTATCTGGCCATCATCATGGTTTGGCGATAGCACAAGCTCTTCTCCTGCAACACGGCAAATACCAAAAACTATCTCAATCGCTCCATCGAGAGGTGAAAAACGAAATCAACCTCTCGTGAGTTCAGGAGCACCACCAACTCTGGGACAAACAAATTTTGTGCCCCCAAAAGTAACGCCCGGCAAGTCCACCGGAACATTTGTGGGGCAAAAAGTGGTTATGTTGCGCAGTGAGTTGAAACGGATGCGACAACAGATCGGGACACAAAATAAACAATTACAGAAAATTCGCCGGTTGGCAGGCGGGTACTCGGTTACATATCATAGAGCAATTGCAGCTATTAATTCCCGGCTACAAGTCGGAAGCACACCGGGCAACCCTTATCTGGTTAGCCAATGGAATTTAGCCCAACAAGAATTATCAAAAATTGATAGAAACATTTCTAGAATGAATTCTCTTGCCAATAAGGTGGCAAGCACAAGCACAATGTCAGCATACCTATTAGAAACTACTCGTGCCGCTTATGGTTTAAGTGGTGCTGTGGAATCCGACCATCGTCAATTGGCTGTTTTGGAAGATGAAGTTAATCGCACGGTAGTTTTAATTGATAGACTTTTGAACGAATTAAGTGAAGATATAAATCGTCAAACAACTTATGTTGCTTCAGAACGCAGCAACCTTACCGCTTTATCCCTTGCCGTAAAAAATGGTGAGGCCCTAGGTAATAGCCTTTCTAATAGAGCCTATGCTAACCAAAGTTCTATTGCTCGCAGTAATTCTCCCAATATTGGAAGCGCAAGCACACGACCGCTAGTTGTTATTCGTTTTGATAGACCTAACGTAAAATATCAACAAGCATTATATTCTGCCATCAATCGTGTACTGCAAAGACGACCAAATGCTGGTTTTAATCTAGTTGCAGTCGCCTCAGGTCAAGGGAGTGCGGGGCAAGTCACTGTCGCGGGAAATAAGTCAAAGAGAAATGCGGAAAAAGTCTTACGGTCTCTTGCAGATATGGGCTTACCCTTACAGAGGGTCCGGCTATCAGCCATAACAAGTAAGGATGCTAAAACGAATGAGGTTCGTTTGTACGTCCGTTAGTAAGATAATTTAAAGAATTGGTATATTATCTATTAACCTTGCAGTGCCTAGTCTTGCCGCCCCGAGAACACGTGCATTGCCTTTAAAAGTCGATACTGGATTGAGGGTCTCATTATCACATACGGTAATGTAGTCTACTGCCTCAAATCCTTTCTCTAAAAGCTTGGTTCTTGCAAGTCTGGAAATACTTTCACACTCGCTCGGTCTCTCTTTAACTCTTTCCACAACTAGTTTTAATATCAAATATAACTCAGCGGCTATTTGGCGCTCGTGGTGAGATAGATATTGATTGCGAGTAGACATGGCTAACCCATCATTTTCACGAATGATTGGCGCGCCAATGATGTTTACAGGAATATTCAAATCTTTTACTAGCTGCCGAATTACTAATAACTGTTGATAGTCCTTTTCCCCAAATATTGCGATATCGGGTAGAGCCTGTAAAAGTAACTTAGTGACCACCGTCGCTACACCCTCAAAATGTCCAGGCCTAAATGGACCACAGAGCCCGGCTGCAAGACGCGATACTGTTACCGCAGTTGTAAAACCCTTTGGATAGACTTCACTGCTGCTAGGAGAAAAGATAATGTCTGTGCCCGCATCAGTCAGGGATATGACGTCCTGCTCTTCATCAACAGGATAGTCTGCAAGGTCTTCATTTTCTCCAAACTGGGCCGGGTTCACAAAGATACTCGCTATAACTTTATCACAGCGCGATTTTGCCGCAGTTACCAAACTTTGATGTCCCGAATGAATTGCCCCCATCGTCGGCACTAAGCCAATAGTAAACTGTGCTTTTCTCCAATCAGATACTAATCCACGTAAATCCGCCACACGGCGAACTATTTCAATATTTTTTGATTTTAAACTTCCAGTTTTGCACATTAAATTTTGTTTACATTGATTCCGGGTCTAAAGAAGATTTGCCAACCTCTAGCATTCAATCTTTTCTGAACTTTGAGCTAAAACAGTATTCAGGTGTTGGAAAGCGCCGCGCCTTTACCTCTTTGCTGTAGGCTTCTGCTGCTTTAGCAACCGCTGAGCCGAGTTCTGCGTAACGCTTTACAAAGCTGGGCTTGAATTCATTGAACAGACCCAACATATCCTCGGTAACTAAAACTTGCCCATCACATTGGTCGGAAGCACCAATACCTATTGTAGGTGTAGGTATAGCATTTGTAATTTCTCTAGCTAATGGTTCCACAACCCCTTCTACAACAAGGGCAAATACACCGGAATCGGATATCGCACGAGCATCAGCGAGTATTTTTTTAGCTTCCAATTTACTATTCCCACGCGCCCGATAACCTCCGAGGCTATTTACACTTTGCGGCATTAATCCAACATGACCCATTACCGGGATTCCACGTGATGTCAGGAAAGTGACTGTCTCCGCCATTTCTTCTCCACCCTCAAGTTTTACAGCATCACAACCAGTTTTTTTCATAATCTTTGCAGCATTCCGGAATGCCTGCGATTTATTTTCTTGATAACTTCCAAACGGCATATCTACCACCACACAGGCCCTTTCGGAACCGCGAACAACTGCTGCGCCATGTCCGATCATCATTTCAAGAGAAACACCTAAAGTAGAGTCCATCCCATACAGAACCATACCAACCGAATCTCCGACAATGAACACTTCAACAAAGGGATCAAGAAGTGATGCCATAGGGGCGCTATAGGCTGTCAACGCCACTATTGGTTCACAACCTTTACGCTTTTGTAATCTAGGCACTGTTATATGCCTTATCTTTTTGTCCACCGTGCTCATTTTTCTCCTCAGGGCGGTAATTTTAGGTGGAAACTAAATCCAGTAAACCAAAACTCGGCACGCTTGTACCCGGAAAATGACCGAGGTGAAAGGATTTCCTTGGCGCCAAGACATTAATAGACCATAAATAAACCCAATACCCCCTAAATTTTATTATTAACAAATATTTTTAACATGAAAAACTTATTAGCTTCTTATTTTACAATTTTATGCATAACTTTGACGTTTGCGTTGTCAGAGGTATCAGCCGCAGAGAAGCGCAATGCCACAAAAAAATATATGATTTCGGCCGCAAATCCATATGCCGTCAATTCAGGACTAGAAATTCTTAGAGAGGGTGGAAGCGCTGCGGATGCGGCTATTGCAGCTCAGATGATATTAACTCTTGTTGAACCTCAGAGCTCCGGCATTGGCGGAGGAGCATTTCTTTTGCATTATCAACCCCAAAAACGGGGCACAGACAAAAACCCAGCCGTACACGCTTACGATGGCCGTGAAGTAGCCCCTATATCGGTTAAACCAAATCTCTTTATAGATGAAGATGGTAAAAAAATTCCATGGCACCGCCGCAAGGCCGGAGGTAAAGGGGTAGGTGTTCCCGGTCTTTTAAGGATGTTGGAATTAGTGCATATGAAACATGGAAAATTACCTTGGAAGAGACTATTCCTGCCGGCAATTAGGTTAGCCAATGAAGGCTTTCCAGTAAGCTCTCGTCTGCATACTTTGATCAAACGTGATAAACATTTAAAGAATTTTCCTAAATCCCGTTCTTATTTTTATTTGGAAGAAGGAACACCGCTGCCTGTAGGCCATAAATTAAAAAATAAAATTTTATCTGATACGCTGCATTTAATTGCCGAAAAAGGAGCTAAAGCATTCTACTCAGGACCAATAGCACGAGACATTGTGAGTGCGATTAAAAATACCCATCACCTGCCAGCAGAAATGGCTGTTA
>DEBE01000114.1:4496-5984 GCA_002348425.1 Alphaproteobacteria bacterium UBA2964
CCTCCGGTGGCGTTGCAGTTGCACAAATTTTAACCATGCTTGAGCGTTTTGATTTGAGCCGCATACCCGCAAAGTCAGTTCGCTCAGTGCATCTAATTTCTGAAGCAAGCAAGATAGCTTTCGCCGATCGCAATTTTTACCTTGCCGATCCAGACTTTATAAATGTTCCCGTTGATGGACTTCTTGACCGGACATATCTTTCTAATCGATCAAAATTGATATCTCCCTTAAAGGCTCTAGGAAAGGTTAATCCAGGAATACCTCCTAGTTATTCAGTACCAAACCAAAGCGCGGACCTAGGAGATAACCGCCCTGTCTCCACAACCCATATAAGCGTAGTAGATGGTGAAGGGAACGCGGTATCCATGACATCATCAATCGGGACGGCCTTTGGCTCCCGTCTAATGGTAAGGGGTTTCATGCTAAACGACGAATTGACTGATTTCGCTGCTGTTCCTAGCTCAAACGGTAATCAGAAGGCTAATCGAGCTTATGCCGGCAAACGCCCACGCAGTTCAATGGCCCCTACTATCATAACTAACAAACAGGGAAGACTAGTTATGGTAATAGGTTCACCTGGTGGTTCCAGTATTATAGGCTACGTTGTTAAAACGATCATCGCTGCACTCGACTGGAGAATGAATTTACAAGATTCTGTAGCACTCCCTAACTTTGTTAATAAAAATCATAAAACTGAGCTAGAAAAAGGAACCTACTTGGAAAATTTTGCTCTGGAATTGCAGCGCCTAGGTCACAAAATTAAAATAAAAACAAAAAATAGCGGGCTTCATGGTATCAGGGTGCAAATCAGGGGATATGAAGGCGGCGCTGACCCACGTCGTGAAGGCTTAGCCATCGGTGACTGACAACATAACTTTAAATCGATAACATGAATTCCTTACAAGACGCATTTAATAAACTCCCAGCGACAGTTCGTGGAGCTATTTGGATGGTTTTGGGAGGTTTATCTCTGATTTTTTTAGCAATAGTAATAAGAGGTATTCAAGAAAAGTTTAACGTCCTTCAAATGATTTTTCTTCGCAGTGTCGTGAGCTTTATAATAATTTTGCCATGGGCTTTACGTCAAAACTCAAGGGATATCAAAACTAGAAGACTGCCTCTTCATATTTTTCGTAATACAATTCATTACTTGGGCAATGTTGGCTGGTTTATAGGGGTCACGCTTGTTACTTTAGCGGACTTACAGGCATTACAATTTACTGTTCCTCTGTTTACTATTCTCATGGCAATCATTTTTCTAGGGGAAAAGGTAGGTGTGCATCGTTGGACTGCTACCTGTATCGGATTTATTGGGGCACTTATAATTATTAGACCTGGTTTTATTGAACTCAGCACTGGAACAATCGCTGTCGTTTTGTCAGCGATTTTTTATGCGGCGTCACAAACTTCGACTAAATCACTCTCTAACACCGACTCTCCGAACGCCATTCTTTTTTATATGTCAATTATTTTTGTACCGCTCTCTGC
>DEBE01000185.1:0-2414 GCA_002348425.1 Alphaproteobacteria bacterium UBA2964
GCTTCAGGTCTCTCGGCTTATTTCCTTATCGCTGGGAATGCCATTTAAACATTTTGATTCAACATTTTCTCAGCAGAAATCCCCACTTCGGATTTTACGCTATCCGCCGCAACCTAAAATTACTCAATATAATCAATTGGGATGTGGTGCTCATACGGATTGGGGTTGGATAACCCTTTTGTCGCAGGATATGACCGGTGGCCTGGAAGTTGAAAAGGCCTCAGGAGAGTGGGTAAGGGTAGAGCCAATCCGCGGAACATTTGTCGTAAATTTAGGGGATATTATGTTACGGTGGACCAATGCTAAGTATCACTCGAGTTTACACAGGGTAATGAATAATTATTCAGGAATAAATCGTCACTCAATTGTTTTGTTTTTTAATCACTCACACGATACTCATGTTGAATGCCTTCCTAGCTGTCTTTCTTCAGCGGAAAAACCTATTTTTTTACCGTGCACTGCTGGTGAACATTCTGCACAACGCTACAAAGAATCTAGATAGAATAATTGCAGGTAGAAGAAGATAGATTAATATTATCATAAATTTGGCAAAAAGTTGCACGACTTCAATTGGTGAGGCAAAGTGACAATCCATAAAAAGATTGGATGAGGTATAATGATAGAAGGTTCAGGTAATTCCACGCCATTAAAATTTAATGCCGAGTATGATGTAATTGTTGTTGGCTACGGGTATTCCGGTGGAATAGCTGCCATTGAAGCATATGACGCCGGTGCAGAAGTATTACTAGTAGATAAAATGGCTAATCCGGGAGGAATCTCTGTTTGCTCTTACGGCGCGATGAGGTCTGCTCATGACCCGAATGAAGCCTTTAAGTATTTAGAGGCAACAAACGGTGGCCGCACACCCTCGTCAGTTAATAGAGCATTAGCAGATGGCATGGCGAAGATAGAACCGTACATGAGAAAGTTGGCGGAAGTTAACGGTGCGATTGTTAATCCTAGAGAAAAAGTTGCGAACTATCCTTTTGAGGGCTACGACACTTTTTACCAAACCTTGATTGAGGAAATTCCTAATTTTGATCCTGCTACATATTATCCTCATGTTCGTGGCGCACCGGGAGGAGCAAGAGTTTTTAAGACACTTGAAGATAATGTAGCAAAGCGGGAAATTGATATTTGGCTCGAGGCTCCGGTCAAAAGACTTATTTATAAAACTGATGGATCCAAGGAAGTACAAGGTGCGGTAATTGAAACAAAAGCTGGTATTTGTAATGTGAAAGCTCGGAAAGCAGTGATATTAGCTTGCGGCGGGTTTGAAGCAAATGAGGAAATGAAACGCCAATATTGGCAAATGAAACCAGTTCTCGCTGCTACTACCAATTCCAACACCGGAGATGGTATTCGTATGTCGCAGGAGTTGGGCGCAAAACTTTGGCATATGTGGCATTACCATGGATCGTATGGCTTTGATCATCCAGAATATCCTTACGCCATTAGGATGAAAAGGTTGCCGGACTGGATTCCTGGCCGTGAAGCAACTGCGGTCGTTCAAATGACTTGGATCGTTGTTGATAAATTCGGCAAACGTTATATGAATGAAAACCCGCCTTACACTCAGGATACCTCACATAGGCCGATGGAATTCTATGATACGGTCACACAGGATTTTCCCCGGATACCCTCATATGTCATTTTTGATGAGGTTGGCCGCCGACGGTATAGAGTGGGAGCTCCTACGAGGAATGATCCAGACGCGCACTATGATTGGAGTGATGATAATTTGCAGGAAATTGAATCTGGTTTAATCCGCAAAGCAGATTCAATTTCAGAACTAGCAGTGATGATTGATATGGAACCAGCCGAATTGGAGTCTACACTTGATAGGTGGAACGAACTTTGCGCAAAAAAGGATGACTTGGATTTTGGTAGGCCGTCAGGGACCATGATGAAAATACAGCGTGCACCATTTTATGCTGGACAGGTTTGGCCTGTTGTGTCCAACACTCAAGGGGGGCCCGAGCATGATGCTCAGCAACGGATTATTGACATCGATGACAACCCCATTCCAAGGCTCTATGCAGCTGGAGAATTGGGCAGTAGTTGGGGTCATCTATACATGTCAGGTGGAAATCTCGCCGAATGCCTTGTAACAGGTCAAATTGCTGGTAAGCAGGCAGCTGCATTGGAACCATGGGGCCAGTAATATCCCCGACTAATTTTTCTTTATCAGATTAACCATACCAATATAAAAAGATGCCGGGATAGAGTTCGTACTGCAAAATAATTTCGAAAAGCACATAAACAAATACAATAGTTGCAATGGCTAAATACGAGCTTTCTCGAACTGAGTAGCCTCCTCGGTATTTCATCCAGCAGTAAACAAATACGGGCGTGCAAGGCAAGAATCCTATTAAATATATGCCTAAAACAAGTGTTCCCATCCACGCAAAAAT
>DEBE01000185.1:2810-8474 GCA_002348425.1 Alphaproteobacteria bacterium UBA2964
GTTTTTGCAGAGAAGAAAAGAGAGAGTTTTTCACCTAACTTACTATCGGTTAAGGCAAGTAGATCCATTATTAACAATGGCAGAGCAATATAACTTACTAAAAGCGGGAACATTCGGTCTGTAAGCTTGTATTGATAGCTTGTGATTATAAACAAAATCACAAATGCTAAAATAATTAAGATGTAATAAGCAGTAGCTCGGCGATGCTCGGGTATCTTCATTGCTCAACTCCAGCTTTTTTTAATTTTCTTTCCTTCATTTTTCGGCGGAATGTTGGGAAGGCAAGACTCAAAATCGTGAGAAACATTAAAAAGACAGAGAGTTCTCTAGTATAAAAAATAGACCATTGATCATCGGAAATTAGCATTGATTGGTGGAAACTTAATTCGGTTATACTGCCCAAGACAATTGCTATAGTGAAAGTCACTCTCGGATAGTTAAAACGGATCATAAAATAGCCAATAAAAGCAAATATAAATGCAATTACTACATCGCCAATTTCTGTATTCAAAGCGAACGCACCAACTAGGGCTACTACAGTTACGGTCGGAATAAGCATATGGACGCTTATACGAGTAAGAAGGGCCATGTACTTTGCAAGCGCAAGAACTACAAGAGTAGCAAATACGGCTGATACGGTTAAAGCAACAACTAGTGTAAAGACGAGGTCCTGGTGATCTTCAAGTAGCTTCTGTCCTGGTTCAATTCCATGTAATACAAGCACTCCCAAAAAGACGGCTGTTTCTGCACTGCCTGGTATTCCAAAGGCAAGAGTTGGTATTAACGAGCCGCCATCTTTTGCGTTATTCGCAGACTCTGGAGCAATGACGCCCTTAATATTGCCTTTTCCATATTCAATATCAGGTGTTGGATCGCGTTGCGCTTGAGTGGAATAACTAAGGAAAGCGGCTACCGTACCTCCTACCCCCGGAACGGCTCCAATAAATGTTCCATAACCTGAGCCGACTAACATGGTAGACCAATTTTTAAAGACTGACTTCACCCCATCAGAGATACGGCTAATCTTAACATTGGAGGTGTCCTGTGAAATAGATCCTCCCTTAACTGCGAGATTAATCATTTCAGATATAGCAAATAATCCAATAAGGGCTGGAACCAGCTTTATTCCGTCCTCCAATAGCGGAATGCCGAAATCATACCGTACCGTACTGGTAACATCGTAATAGCCTACAAACCCAACCATTAGTCCTATAATGGCGGTTATTAAACCTTGCAGTAGCCGGTCGCCTGAAGAGACTGCGATCGCGCAAAGACCAAAGATGGCAAGCATAAAAAACTCTGGAGGGGTAAAGAGTAACACAATCGCTTTCATGATTGGAATGACTGCTACCAGGGAAATGACGCCAATAACACCTCCAAGGGCTGACGCCGTTGCTCCAGCGCCGATTGCCATACCTGCTTTTCCTTGTTGTGCTAATGGATAGCCATCAAATGTTGTTGCTGCATTTGGCGCTATACCCGGAGTGTTGAGTAAAATAGCGCTTACCGAGCCGCCTGTAGAAGTTGCGGCCATGACGCCACCCATTAAAATGATTGCTTGCCACGGTTCCATGCCAAAAGTTAACGGGATAAGCAGAGCGACGGCTGTAGTCCCTCCCAGACCTGGAATTGCACCAAATAACAAACCAACAGCCGACCCAGCTGCCAATAGCAAAAGGGAATGCAATGATCCAAGATTAACAATGCCTTCAATTAATGCTTCAAACACGAACTTCTTTGCCCCTTGGTGATCTGACCTAAATTAATATTATTTGTTTAATGGGTATAGGCTGCGAGCCAAGCCGTCTATCAGGTTGCATGTGATTTGCCTACAAGAGTGCAGTAGGCGGTCGAAAACTTTTTCTCCGGCCGCCTACGCTAGATCAGCGAGTCTTCTTGTTACTAGCAGCAAGAAGATCCTTATACTTAATGTAGTAAGAGAATAGTTCACCTACTAATTTAGTAGCATCGGCGGAGTTCAAAGGTGCGACCGGTCGGCCTACTTTTTTGCCCCATGCAACAAATTCTGGATCCGTAATTGATTTGTACAAAGCGTTCGCCAATTTATCTTTTATTGCTTTTGGCGTCCCAGGCGTTGTACCTACGATCCGGTCTCCACCGAGAATGGCTAGGTCTTTCTTGCCCATTTCCCCAGTAGTAGGAACACCAAATTCAGATTTACCATTTGTAATTTCAAGAATGGGCTTCAAGTCTTTAAAAGCGGCTCTCTTTTTCTTTTTACTGCTGACATATTTTTTAAAGCTGCCTTTAGCTAGGATTGTAAGATCCCCATCGCCTCTTATTACGCCAAGCGCGTAACGGGAGCTCGATTTATACCCCGTGATATATTTGGGGCTCACACCAAGCGCATTCCAGAGAATAGTGCTGGCAAGGTATCCTGTCGTTCCAGGCCCAGTAATTGGAATCTTTATCTGGTTTTTAGTTTTTAATACGTCCTGAATTGACTTGTATTTCCCTTTTGATGCACTTGTCACTATGACGTAGCGAAATTGAGCAACACGGCCAAGCCAATCGATCTTGCGAACATCATATCCAGCTTTTTCTCCAATAATATTGGGCATAGCATGGCCCGGCATATTGAACATTAGAATGTGAGAGCCGTCAGGTTTCCGTTTGGCAAGAAATGCCGCGGCTTTTTTTCCACGACCGCCGGGTAAATTTTTTGCGACGATATTGACTTTACCACCGAGATTTTTTTTCAAGTATGGCGCTAATTTCCGGGTAATTGTATCAAAACCACCACCTGGTCCATAAGCAATTAAGAATGTTATATTCTTTTTAGGAAAATCTACAGCTTTGGCTGGAGCTGCTGCAATTAAAGCCATAGAACTCAGGGCAAAAACCCCCGCTATCAGTCTACTAAACATAAAATACCTCCCTGATATTTCATTCGCCTCTTTTAACGATTTTGAGGCTTACTTATTAAATACACGAGTAATACTGTAAACCAACAAAAATAACCTGTTAACCCATAAAACAAAGAAAAATTTTAAATTTATTTAAATGTCTGTATCGTTTTTAATATTAATTGGGTGTTATAATAATTGTAAAAATTTTTATAACTCAAGAGACGCGTAAAAAGTGGGGCATGTTGAATACTATTGAGAAATTGAATGTTGTGGCAGAACATCCGGCTGTCGGGGCGAAGGTTACCGGAGTGGATTTGCGCAAACCACTTAGTGAAAAGCTAGCTCAACTCATACGTGAAATTTTTTTTCGTTACTCGGTTCTTTGTTTTCCAGGTCAAAAAATTAATGATGAAGATCAGGCAAGGTTTGCTGCCCTATTTGGTTTTGTCGACAGGAATGATCGCAGTAAAGGAGACCCCGATAACAAGCAGTCGAAACGCGGTGTCATGTATGTTAGCAACATTCGTGAAGAGGGTAAGTTAATCGGTGTTTTGCCGGATGGCGAAATGCATTTCCATTCGGATGGCGCCCATCGAGAAAAGCCCTATCGGGCAACCACGCTTTTTGCTATCGAGATTCCTATTACTGGCGGCGAAACTAAGTTTGCTGGGATGGCAGCAGCATATGACGCTCTGGAGGGTGGTCTACGATCTCGCTTGGATAAATTGGAAGCTCGACACGTCTTCAATTATAATAAGACTACCCGCGGGGAGATGCGTCACGATAATGATGTCGCTCATGCTGTGCACCCTTTAGTTATTATTCACCCGAATTCGGGACGGAAGTCACTTTATTTAAGTAGATTAATGACAAGTAATATTGTTGGTATGGAACACGAAGAAAGTGAACAACTTTTAAACCACCTTTTTGATCATTGTGAGAAAACACAATTTGTGTATGAGCATAAGTGGGCGCCAGGCGACCTTATGATTTGGGATAATCGTAGTGTTAATCACGCGAGGAATGATTTCCCTTCTAATCAACGCAGGTTACTCCGAAGATATACGGTATCTGACCCAGATAATTGATGGTTTAATCGAACCTGTCTACAGTGATATTACCCAGTTCTCGAACCTTAGCTCGATAAGCCTCCACAGCTTTCTCATGACGAATTGCATTACCTTTATCGTTATCCGGGACAGGAGCTGATTCGTGATCAAAGTTGTGAAATTGATCAACACCTCTGACTATGAGCGCACTAGTTCTTTTTTTACCTATTTGCCCAAGTTCTGGAGGATGGTAAATAAAGGTTACACCCATTCGACGCTCTTTCCCTTTATTTGGAGATGACCCGTGCACAAGAAAGGCATGGTGGATCGAGGCTTGGCCTACCTCTAAATTCGCTGGTACGGGTTTGGCTATATCATTTGAAACGTCAACATTTTGGCCGCTCGATAACATGTTACCTCGCCCTATATCCGGGTTTTCTAGGTCACGTAAACCATTTTTATGTGAGCCGGGAATAAAATGCATGCACCCGCTTTTCTCGGAGGCAGAAGACAATGCTATCCAAGCAGTTAGTACATTGCATGGTTTATGGCCAAAATAGGTATTATCTTGGTGCCAACTTACATACGCTGGGTCTTGGGGTTCTTTTATCCACGCCGTGTTATGATAAAGCATTATGTTAGGGCCTATGAGATCCTCTACTGCGTCAAGCAATCTGGGGTGAGTTGCCATTCTATAAGCCCATGGAAATCGCAAATAAAATTTGGTTTGCCCAATTCCACGAAAAAATTTATCCATAGTTGCTTCGGTATTTTCCAAGTGGTTTCGGTATGTCTGCACTTCTTCTTTATCTAGAATTGGTACCGGTGTGACAAAGCCATTCTCCTCATAACCATTTATTTGGCTTTTACTTAAGACCTTAGGCAAGGCTTACTCCGTGGCTGGGTTGATTTTAATGTGCTGTCAAGAAAGCACTAAGTATTTTGGTAAACTCTTCTGGGTAATCAATAGTCGATAGATGACCGGCGCCATCAATTATTTTGATTTCTGAACCTTGAATACAGTCTCGTATAAATTCCGACTCCTCTATAGGTGTAGCATCATCGGAAGCTCCGGCGATAATTAACGTGGGAACATTGACTAATCTAAGATCTCTACTGGCATCATAGGTCAGCAATTCACGAATAGTATTGACATAGGCTTTGGGTGGACATTTGGAAATCTCTTCAGCGAGTTCATCAAGTTTCTCTATGGGGGTAGTAGGCATTAACCGATCCCCAGCATATTGGCTTCCAAATTCAAGCATGGAGAGGTAAGCAACCGCTTCCTGTGTTGCATAAATTCGATCTTCTGATCCTTCCCGAATACGGGCAAAACTGTTGGCTAGGCTCAATGAAAGAGCTATTTCTGGATATAGCCTGTTGAAACACAGGCTGATCGGCCCTCCCATGGATAAACCAACGATGTGACACTTATCTATGTTAAGGTGATCTAATATTGATTTTAGGTCTGCGGCGCACTCCTCTATAGTAAAAGATTTATTATAGGATGACGCACCATGCCCCCGACAATCAGGAACTATGCAGCGGAAGTTTTCTTTGAGTTTAGCCACCTGATCACGAAATAAGTAGCCGTTTGTTCCCATAGAATGAATAAAAAGTATGGTTGGCCCATCACCTTCATCCAAGAAGAAAATTTTTTCGCCATTAGTATTGATTGTTGGCATAATTTACCCCTTAAAGCCTAATATAATATTTAAATTACGATACAGTTTTAACATTGGTCT
>DEBE01000077.1:0-256 GCA_002348425.1 Alphaproteobacteria bacterium UBA2964
TTCCGGTGTATTAACAAATTCGGGGAAATGTGATCGTATTTCCGCAAGGGATTTAACTTGGGAGGAAGTAAAATTTATCAACCTTACAGCTGCATAGAGCGCGTCATCATAACCAAAGTATTTATCTGCAAAAAAAATGTGTCCACTCATCTCTCCAGCCAAAAGAGCATTAGTTTCAGCCATTTTGGCCTTGATGAGAGAATGACCTGTGCGCCACATTAGGGGAATTCCACCCAATTGACTTATTTTATCGAAT
>DEBE01000077.1:515-9805 GCA_002348425.1 Alphaproteobacteria bacterium UBA2964
TTCCATCAATCGTCTCATTTATTAGAATATGGTTACCTGGTAACGAAGAGCATAACTCGCACATAACCGGTCCCGCAGAACCGTTACCAGAATCCCAGGCGATTTTTAGGGGTCGGCCGCCCCCATAATCAGCCCTAAGACAGGCCACATATCGTGCCTGAACTGACACTTTTTCTGCGTTCCCATCCCCTATAAAAAAACTTCCAGACGCAGCAACTTTGCCAATTTTAAGGATGTCATCACCATAAAATGGGTGACGATTTAACATCATTTTAAACCCATTATATTCTGGAGGATTGTGAGAACCAGTAACCATGATACCGGCATCTGCCTCCAAATCGTGAACAGCAAAATATAGCATTGGTGTCGGCCCAACACCAATTCGCTTTACTGATAGTCCACATGATTGCAAACCTTTTACGACAGCCTTCTCCAGCTCAGGAGAGGAAATACGACCGTCATACCCTATACAAACTGACTTACCGCCATTTTCTGCTACTATCGTTCCAAAAGATTTTCCTATAACGATCGCATCTTCAATTGTAATTGTTTTATTTACGATGCCACGAATATCATATTCACGTAAAATTTGTGAGTTTAGCTCGGTAGTGGACATATTTAAGAACCTATCCTTAACTCCCTTCGGCCAATACTATAGTAAATAAAACCAGCTTTTTCCATTTCACTAAGGTTATAAATATTTCTAAGGTCGACAAGAATCGGAGTTTTAAGAAGACTTTTTACTCTAACTAAGTCTAGAGCTCTAAATGCATTCCATTCCGTAATAATAACAACGGCGTGGGCTCCATCCATGGCCTCATATGGCCCTCTGCAAAATACCACATTCTGGAGAAACTTTTTTGCTTCTCTCATACCCTGCGGGTCAAACGCCTTTATTTTTGCCCCTGACTTTTGTAATTCGGGTATGATTACAAGACTAGGGCTATCGCGCATATCGTCTGTATTCGGCTTAAAAGTCAAACCCAGAACCGCAATTGTTTTATCTTCAACCGATCCACCACAAGCCCTACTAACTTTATCAACCATCTCAACCTTGCGATGGTTATTGATATCAACCACTGTTTCAACAATCTTTGTTGGTGCTCCCGCTTCTTGTGCTGTTTTTGCAAGTGCCAGTGTATCTTTTGGAAAACATGACCCCCCATAACCGGGCCCCGCATGTAAAAACTTACTACCGATACGACCATCGAGCCCTATCCCTTTAGCCAAATCTTGAATATCAGCATCCAATTTTTCACACAAAGTGGCGAATTCATTAATAAATGTTACCTTGGTCGCCAGAAACGAATTAGCGGCATATTTTATTAATTCTGCTGTTTCTAGGGTTGTTTTAACAATTGGCGTTTCCAGCAGATTAAGCGGTCTATATAGTTCACTCAGCACGTCAGCAGCACGTTTGTTCTCCGTACCTATGACAACCCTATCCGGGCGCATAAAATCACTGATAGCTGCCCCCTCTCTTAGAAATTCTGGATTGGAAGCGATGTCAAATTCTGCACCCGGTTTCTGATCCATGATGATTCGTTTAACTTCTCGTCCTGTCCCGACTGGAACTGTAGATTTTGTGACTATCACGGTATAATCTTGAAGGTTTGCTGCTACTTCTTCTGCGGCCTTATAAACAAAAGAAAGGTCAGCATGACCGTCACCGCGTCGGCTAGGTGTGCCAACAGCAATAAAGACCGCATCGGCATCTTTCATCGCCAAAGAAAGGTCGGTTGTAAAAACAAGACGTTTCGAATTAACGTTACTCGTAATTAAATTCTCTAATCCGGGCTCATAAATCGGACAGACACATGAATTTAATTGTTTAATCTTATTTTCATCTTTATCGACGCAGACAACATCGACGCCGAATTCCGAAAAGCATGCGCCTGAAACGAGACCTACATACCCTGCACCGATCATTGCTATTTTCATAAAGTTTTACCTTTAAAAAAAACTATTATTTTAATTGTGGGCCGCACTTTATTTATAATTCTCAATGATAGAGAAAATTTCATCTCTCATATCATCTCGAGACAAAGAAAAAGCCAAATTTGCTTCAATAAACCCAGCTTTATCTCCACAATCAAAACGATGACCTTCAAATTTGAATCCGTGAAACGGTGAATTACCGATTAATTTCGCCATAGAGTCTGTTAGTTGAATTTCTCCTCCTCGACCCTTCTCTTTTTGTCCTAAATATTCAAAAATTTCTGGCAATAAGATATATCGACCAATTACCGATAAGGTTGAAGGGGCTTTTTCCGGTGCTGGTTTTTCTACCAAACCCTTAACTTCAACCAAAGATCCAGTTTCCTTTCCCATATCGACTATACCATAACGTGCGGTATGTTGTTTTGGAACGTTCATTACGGCTATAATATTGCCGGATGTTTGATAAAATGCTGTTAGCATCTGCTTTAAACACGGCGTCTCCGCTTGAATTAAATCATCCGCCAACAAGACGGCGAACGGTTCGTTACCTACCAATTCACGGGCACACCACACGGCATGACCAAGACCAAGTGGCTCTTGTTGCCGAGTATATGCCACTTGACCTGGTTCCAAAACTAATTCACTAAGTAATTTGGCTTCCGATTTTCTTCCCGTTGAACTCAGAATATTTTCAAGTTCGATACTATGGTCGAAGTGGTCTTCGATTGCAGTTTTTCCTCGCCCCGTTACGAAAATAAATTCTTCTATTCCAGCCGCCTTTGCCTCTTCCACCGCATATTGAATTAAAGGTTTATCAACAACGGGCAACATCTCCTTGGGCATTGACTTGGTTGCTGGCAAGAACCTAGTCCCCAACCCTCCAACCGGAAACACTGCCTTACGAACGCGTTGTATCATTTTGTAACCTTTGGATGATGTAAATTTACTAACGTTTTCAAAATAGGGGCGTTTTTGTGCCATAATGATACACACTTAGGCAAGCAATAGTGCCGAAATTATCGATTGTCATTCACCTGTCAAAATTTCTTTGGCCTGATTAATTTTACTAGCAAGATAATTTGATCCCCCCTGATCTGGATGAATTTTTTTCATTAAGGCATGGTGAGCAGCCTTAATTTCTCTAGTGGATGCTCCCGGAGAAATATTCAAAACATCATATGCCTCTTCCCGAGTCATTTTATTTTCTGAAGTACTCGGGCCTTTTTTTGAGGAGCCCTTGCTATCTTTGTATCCCCAACTTGCGTGGTCATTACGCCAATCCACACCAAAAACACGGTCTAAATATGCTTCTAAGATTTGAGAAGATTCTTCATCTTCAATACGACATTGTTCGAGTAAATCAGCAAGTTCTTCTTGATTAAGTTCTCCGAGTCGTTTTCCTTTAAATTTTCCCTCTAGAACGGTTCCATCAAGAACCCCACTATCATGGTCTAGGGACATTCTTATAAAACGGGTCTTTACGCCCGTTGCCTGCCCTCGACTTGGTCCTCTTAAATTTCTAAAAAATTGTTGTGCAGCACGCCAGCGAAGCAACATAGGCAATAAAACAGCCAAAACAAATGTAACGATGCCGAGACCGCGAGAAGCAATTACGTATATGCTCGCACCCAAACCAACTAACAAACACACCCCAAGTAAAACCTTAATGGCGCGCAGTGGATTGAGCCCTACCAATCCTCGAATTATAAGGACCAAGCCGATGATTATTGCGATTCCAAGAACGAGATATGGCATTGTTAGACCTTTTTCTAAGCCCTATTTCGTCATTTAACTTGGGATGTAATTTGTGCCACTACTTGGCCCGCATCATTTCCATAATGCTTTAAGGCGGACAAACCCCCAGCAGCAAAAACCGCTACGGCGCCAAGAAGTTCGCGCAATTGGTTCGCCGACCCACCGTCAAATCGACAATGAGCTCCTCCGGTGAGGGAAGCAAATTGTTTAAAAGCTTGTGTGGCCACAATATCATCACCTTCTTGAAATACAAAGATTGGAACACCCAACACACCCAACTCTCCTGCACTATGACAAAGCTCATCAACATCTTCTTCCATTGAATCCCCGACATATACTAAAGCATTAACTTTCAGATTTTTTGTTTCACGAATAGCATGGTTGAGAACCTTCCCAATTTGTGTTCTCCCCCCACGACAATATACGGAAGTCATACGACGCACGAGTTCACTAGAAGCCGACAGCCAAGAACTATTTTTGCATTCACCGAATCCTCTAAAAAATACTAGCTGCACTGATAGTCCGCCAAGGGCATCCGTAGCCTTAAACATTTCCCCTTGTGTATGGCAAGCACGATCCCAAGTGGGCTCCCTGCTTGCAGTGGCGTCCATCGCAAACATTAATCGCCCTGTACCACTCGACGATTTTATTTGAGGTACAAGAGCGAGCTTGTCCAAAAATCTTGAAACTTCGGAAGAGCTTGCTCTGGGTTTAATATATTTTTTACCACGCACCATGTTTCATGTCCCTTAGCATTAAATATGGTCTCTTCCCGCATATTGCCAATAAAGAGAGGAAGAATTGACAATATCAATCAAAAAACATTCGTTTCTCAAATTTTGCACTATTTATAAGTCCACAAAGTACTTCAACGTTATGGACCATTTCTTCAGTAGAAATCCTAAATTTACCAAAACCGGACACGGTCGCAGAAAATTCCTCTAATTCACCGGCTAAAGATTCAAGGTGAGGATATGGCGTATCTTCAAATGAAAACGTCTCAGGTGTTTGATCAGATTTACAGACAGTTAATGACTTGTGATCTTTCATCTCTGCCCAGCCTTTGGAACCAGCTACCCGAATATGCCAAATGCGTGCAGTCGCAGCCAAAGTCACTAGTGTTCCCGTCATACCATTTTTAAAGCGAAGCAATGCCGCTGTAGTGTCATCTATATCAAAATTAATTGCCCGCCTCTCACTATAGGCATCTATAGCCTCAACTTTTCCAACTAAATGAATCATACAGTCTAGCGCATGCACCCCAAGAGATGTCATACCTCCAGCTGGGCTCTCTTCCCTAGAATCACGCCAGGCTCCCGCTGCAACATTTAAATCTGAGGATTGATTTCCGTCTATATGTAATAGTGTCCCAAGGTCACCTCTATCCAATAACTGCTTTAAAGCCTCAGTATTTTTCATGAAACGCCTGTTATGCCCTAAGGCTAGTACGACATTCGCTTCATGACATGCCTTCACAGAGCGCTTTGCCCCAGCAACATCTAATGTAAATGGTTTTTCAGTAAATATATGCTTCCCTGCTTTTGCAGCACCAACAATCTGATTTTCGTGTTGTGAATGGGGTGTTGCTAGAATAACCGCATCAATTTTGGGATCATTCAACAAGTCATCAAAGCTCTCGCGCAAATCTATGTTATTTTTTCTACAAAAATCTTCCGCTTTAGATTTTGTCCGAGTAACCCCAGCTATAAATTTTATATGTTCGCTCTGCCCCTGAACAGAATTAACGAGATACTGTCCCCACCTGCCTATTCCAACTATAGCAGCGTTGATCATCTTATGACCTTTTTAGAAATTAAAGATAGTTAATTTTGCCCACGAGAACCGATATGGGCAAGGAATATCACCGTTGCCGAAACAAATTTTTCAGGACAAAATGATGTTTTGAAATCGAAGGATAACACAATGCCTTCCAAACTTAATCACCTTGCAATCACTACTGATAACTACACGACCCTTGGTATGTTTTATCGTACATATTTCGACATGGCCGTTTCCGGGGATACAAACCGTGAACGCCGTGCCATTTCAGTTGGCGACGGTTATGTGGGAATTACACTTATACCCAGGCGCAGCGGACGACGTGCCGGAATAGATCACTTTGGAATCGAAGTAGAAAATTTTGAAGAGACATGCGCAAAAATAGTCCAATTTTATCCAGATTTAGAAATCGTTGAACGACCGAGTGGACGTCCCTTCGCCAGCTTTAGTACGCATGATCCAACTGGAAATTACTTTGATTTATCACAGATTGGACATGAGAACCGTTCTGAGGTTTATGAAATGGAGAGCTGGAAACAAGATATTACAATAAACCATTTTGCAATTCGTGTAATAGAAGTCGAACGTGTAGTTAATTTTTATAGTGAGATCTTTGGTTTCGAGTTCATAAATGACCTCGGCAAGGATGGAGGTTACCGTTGCACTGATGGCCGGGTAACCATGTCTATCCTACCTTGGAAGATCTCAGATTTTGATGGATCCGGAATTGAACAACCCGCAATGGATCATATTGGATTTCGTGCCCCAGATCTAAATTCTTTTATTAGACGCGTAGATAAGTTGACTAATGAAAACCCGCATATTGCGCCCAGACCAATAGGTTTTAATGACGAAGGCAAAGCCCGCCTCGCACTCCTCAAGCGGTCTCCTTATGCTGACTATTCTCTATCAGATCCAGATGGTAACCTAATTACTGTATCGGAAACCCCAAATTGTTAAATGACGATTGATGGTAATGAACTCAAAACCTGAGGATACAGAGCGACCCAAATCCTTTGCGGCTCTTCGGAACCAAGGTGCCCGCATATACCTGATCGGATCTTGCCTCGCAATGCTGGGAGACAGTATCGAACACGTCATCAGTTATTGGATTATATATGAGAAATTTCAATCACCAGAACTAGGAGGGTTTGCAATAATTTCGCATTGGGGACCATTTTTGCTTTTCTCTTTTTGGGCAGGCTCTCTAGCCGACCGGTTTGATCCGAGGCGTGTCATTCAAATTGGAATGTTGCTATTCATATTAGCCTCTCTAGGCTGGGGCTATTTTATAGTCACCGACAGTCTTGAAAAATGGCATGCTGCCATACTACTCACTATTCATGGTATGGCTGGCGTCTTATGGAATCCGGCTGGTCAACTTTTGGTGCACGATATAGTCGGTGGCCAGCAGCTTCAAAGTGCTATTCGTTTAATGTCTTCGGCTCGCATGTTGGGTTTCTTGATGGGACCCGCCATTGGTGGAATTTTGATGTTTGCCTTTGGACCAGCCACCGCCATATTCTTGAATATTTTAATATACTTACCCCTTGCCATTTGGCTTTGGAAGGCACCTTACGGACCTAAATTTCGAACAAAACAATCAGAAGAAGTTCGACAACGGGCAGTAAAAAGCTTTTCAGATGTAAAATCAGCGATTAAAGAAATTTATAAAATCCCGGTTGTATTTTCCATGACCATACTTGCGGGTGTTGCGGCGATGATTGTCGGCAACGCACACCAAGCACAAATGCCGGAATTTGCGTATGATTTCGGTTTCTCTGATACCAGTATTCGGTACAGCATCTTGCTGGCTGCTACTGCTACTGGTGCCTTTACGGCGGGAGTGGTGCTTGAATCAAAAAGTCTCTTGCCAGCAAAAGTTAATACGGCTTTTATCCTCGCTTTGATCTGGTGTCTGATGATAGGAGGATTCGCAATAACGACAAACTTTTATTTCGCGGTATTATTGCTATTTGGAGCAGGTTTCGTTGACCTAGCCTTTAATGCAATGACCCGAACACTAGCACAAATTCATGCCCCAGCCCACCTACGAGGAAGAGCTATAGGGCTTTTCAACGTTGGTAGTTTGGGCATGCGAACATTTAGCGGTTTTACTATAGGTGTAGGAGGTGGATTTATTGGTATTCATTGGTCACTCGGGATAAGTGTTACAGTCCTTTTTGTAGTGATAATTATTCTTTTTGCCTACTGCGTAAATCGAATCCAAGTCACCAACACTAACTAATAACTCACTTGGCCCTAGGTTACTAATTATCTGATTTTGACCTAGATACAACCATATCATACCAGGGTTTGTTATCCCGCGTTTTTGCATCATCAACATATAATGCCTTCAGCTCAGTATACTCATTAAGCCCTACGTCTCCAAACTCGCGACCAATTCCAGACTGTTTATACCCTCCGAAGGGCGCCCTCTCCGAAAGGATATGCCACTCGTTGATCCAAATTGTCCCTGACCGCAAACGTGAGGCGATATCTTTGGCCTTTACAATATCAGAACTCCAAATACCTGCTGAAAGGCCGAAAATGGAGTCATTGGCCATTTCAATCGCCTCTTCAACATTATTGTACATCATCACTCCCAGGACCGGCCCGAATATTTCTTCTCGTGCTATACGCATATTATTGGTTACACCAGTGAACAAAGTAGGCTGTATAAACGAGCCCTTTTCTAAACCTCCCGCCGTTTCTTGCTGCCCGCCACAAGCGAGCACCGCCCCTTCTTTTTTTCCAATTTCTATGTACCGAAGGACAGATTTCATCTGTCCTTCAGAGACCACCGGACCTAACTGAGTTGATGGATCAAGGGGGTCACCTATTTTCATAGCTTTGAGTTTTTCTAACATTTCCTCTACAAAATTATCGTGACCCTTAGCGTCTAACATAAGACGGGTACCAGATTCACAGACTTGGCCCTGATGATAAAAGGAAGCCCAAATTGAGCCATCGACAGCTATATCAAGGTCGGCATCCTCTAGGACAATATTTGCCCCCTTACCACCACACTCCAATGTTACCTTCTTAAGTGTCCCTGCAGCTTTAGACATGATTTCACGACCAACTTCTGTTGATCCCGTAAATGCAACTTTATCAACATCGGGATGCGTCGTAAGAGCCTCACCAATAACTCCGCCTGGTCCACTAATGATATTGACAACACCAGGAGGTATTCCCACCTCATCAAATACTTTCGCTAGTTCCAAAGCCATTACCGGCGTATCAGAAGCAGGTTTAAGAACTACCGTGTTACCGGTAGCCAACGCTGGACCAAGCTTCCAAATCGCCATCATATAAGGGAAATTCCACGGGATAATTTGTGCACAAACCCCTATTGGCTCCCGAATGGTATAGTTGAAGGATCGGCCTTCTCTCATCAGCTTATCAATAGGCTGAGGCTCCGAATTAAAGCGCTTAGCTTGCTCTCCAAAATACGTAAGTTGTCTCGAAGCAAGAAAAGCATCTGCTCCGGTTTTGTTTATGGTGCCACCAGAGTCAAGAGATTCTAGGCGGGCGTAATCTTTCATGCGCTCCTTTAAAATCGCTGCTGCTTTTAAAATCAGGTCGCTACGTTCCTCACCAGACATGCGAGACCATGGACCACTGTCAAAAGCGGTTCTAGCCGCTGTGACTGCCTTATCAACGTCAATGGCGGCAGCATAGGGAATACTGGCTATTTTTTCTCCATTAAACGGATTAATTGTGTCATAGCGATCACCGCTATCTGCATCGACAAATTGTCCATCGATATACATTTTATATGAATCCATAATGCCTGATACTCCATAAAATTC
>DEBE01000065.1 GCA_002348425.1 Alphaproteobacteria bacterium UBA2964
TTACTTCCGAAATCACTGGAAAATGCGCTGAATAACCTTGATAATAGCCAACTAATCCGTGAAGCATTTGGGGATACGTACGTCGACTACTATTTAGGCATTAAGAATGCAGAATTAGATCGATTCAATTCTTATACTCAGGAAAGCGGCAATCAGAATGATGAAAATGGCATATCTCAATGGGAACAAAACGAATATTTCGATTTTTTCTAATTGAAAAACAATAAGAGGAAAACATGTCATCGAGTTCAAGTATCAGCAGCAATACAGCAATCCAAACAGGAAACGATATTGATTACGATGGGTTGATATTTGAGGACCGAGTTCACCAACGACTCTATACAGATGAAACTATATTCCGTCAGGAAATGAATAAAATATTCGGCGGAGTTTGGGTTTATCTTGCTCATGAAAGTCAGATACCAGAAAACGACCACTTCGTTACTTCAAGGCTCGGTCTCCGTCCTATAATTGTTGTCAGGGACACCTCGGGTCATATTCGTGCCTTGTATAATCGCTGCACTCACCGAGGTGCAACGGTTTGCCGGCATACTCAAGGCAAGGCAAAATCGTTTGCTTGCCCCTACCATGGTTGGAGTTACTTCAATAGTGGAAAACTTAGTGGGGTGCCATGGCCAGAGGGATATGCAAATGATTTCTCGGACCCCAAATATAATTTAGCTCAGGTACCTCGCGTCAAATCCTACCGAGGGTTTATTTTTGGTACATTAAACCCGAAAATGCCGCCCCTCGAGGAATACTTAGGAGGAATAAAAAAACCTCTTGACCAATGGCTGGACCGACATCCTGGAGGAAAAATATCGTTTTGTGATGCCAATAGGCTTAAGTTTAATGGAAACTGGAAATTGCTGTACGATAATTCCGCAGACGGTTATCATGTAGTTTTCTCTCATCGTTCACTATTGGCAATGGAAAACCGGCTGGTTGAAGGAGGACAAGAAGACAAGGGGATGGCTTATTATAAAACCAACCCCGATAATGCGCCCTTTTATGTGAAAGTTTTCGAGAATGGGCACCATTATAAGGATAAACGTCCTGCAGTAGACACCAGCCCAGGCGGTCTATGGCGAATAGAGGGACCTCACCCCGGCATGGAACATTATGAAGCAGCAATAAGAAAAAAATTAGGTGATCGATCCAATTCTGTCCTTGATCTTGCCTCCTCCGAGCCTATCAACATTAACATTTTTCCTAACTTGCATATCTTGGGTAACCACGTTCAAGTTTCTCAACCAATTTCTCTAAAGGAGACCGACACCACCTGGTGGGGGACAGCGGTCATTGACGAAAATGATGAGCTAGGGGGATGTGTTGGTGCTGTAAATGCACTCAGAATGCGAACTCAAGAGAGTTTTCCGAACTTTGGAGAGATAGACGATTTAATGAACTTCGAGCAAATCCAAACGGGACTTGCTGGAATTGAAGATGAATGGATCTATATGCATCGGGGGCTCGGTGTTCCCGGACGGATAAAACGAGATGATGATGGTTACTTAATCGGTCCACCCACTGATGAAGTTTTTCTGCGCGAGACCATGCAAGTATATAAAAACCTCATGAAAAGTGACCCAGAACTCGTTATAAAACGAGATACCGAGGAGAAAAGGTTTTAATGCGACAGAACCCATCCCGCATTTCCTATTACGTTGGCGATGATTTTTATCAGTCATTAGTGGACAGTTTTAAAGATTGGCACGATGAGGAGAGGCAAATAACCGACCCCTCTATAGTTTTTCCCTGCCAAATTCTTCTTGAAAAAGAGGCAAGGTTACTGGACCAAAACCGCCTCGATGACTGGCTAAATCTCTATATCCCAGAATGTGTATATTGGGTCCCTGCCACGGCACCCGCTGGTGATCCTCGTGAAGAAATTGCGGTTTGTTTTGATGATCGAAGGCGCCTTGAAGACAGAATTTACAGATTGAAAAATGAATTTTCTTGGTCTCAGCAACCTAGGTCGCGGACCGCTAGATTGGTCAACAACGTCACCGCATTCTCGACAGAGAATACAAACGTTTTGATGATTTACGCGACTTTCTTGATTACGGAATTTCAGGCCGGTGACAAGCGAACATACACTGGTTGGTATGGACATAAAATCAGATCTAAAAATAATCAATGGGATATTGTTGCCAAACAGGTAAATTTAATAGATTGCGACCAAAACCTTCGAAACCTAAGCATCATTTTATAAAATTTGCGTTTTAATCGTATATTCGACTTGATATTTAATGGCTCAAAATAATCAGGTTTTTACGAAACTTTATTTCGTCTTCTTTGCCCTTTCCTCTAGAACAACCTGTTTTAAAGTCTCCAAATCAACGGCCCCGGGAATAATTTTTTCACCAATCACAAAGACCGGAGTACCAGAAATGCCAAGGGCATTGGCAAGTTTATAATTCTTTTGCAATATGTTTGTTATAGCAGAGCTCGCCATATCCTTGCGAAGCTTAGAATAATCAATTCCTAATGAATTTGCTAAAGAGGCAATACTGTCTACATCAGTTCGGCCTGACATTAGTCCCTCATGAAACTTAATATACTTACCTTGCCGATTTGCAGCCAGGGCCGCTTTTGCTGCGACAACAGATTTCTGCCCGAGAATAGCGAACTCTTTATATACTACCCGAATATTCGGGTCGCTCGCTTGCAACGCCTTTAGAGTGGTTGCCGCGCGTTTACAGTATCCGCAGTTATAATCAAAGAACTCGACAACTGTGATATCGCCTTTGTAGTTTCCGCCAACAGGGGACGTGGCATCCTCTAAGAGTTCTTTCTTGTAAGTTTTTAAGGCTATTAACACTCGAGCCTTTTCCGATGCGGCTTCCCGCTCTTTCAAGTTTTTAATCGCCTGGCGAATAATAATTGGATTTTTGAGCAAATAATCCTTGATAATAGTCTCAATAGCTTTCCGTTGATCAGACGAAATCGACGATTTAGGTGGACTACTTTGCCCGTGCGAAGGAACTGAATAGAAGATTAGAGCTGCTAAAAGCATTACAGAACTATTCTTAATCAATAAATTCCTCCCAGTAACTCTTTCATCATTCCAAGTTATATACAAATTTATTTTAATGATTTCAAATGGACTATTGCTATCGGCAGGCTTTCTTAGATAATTATTTAACTAAATTTGGTCATACCCTGAGTTGATGAAAAGGCTCCAGAGCCTCTTTGGCAAATATTTCCTCGGGTTTAAGGTGACGGGCAGTAACACCCTGATCTGAGCAAAAGCGCAGAAAGGCCTCTATCGTGGTTCTATTACGTTCAATTCCATAGGGCCAATAATCACCATCTGGGAAAAACTCTTCCGCTGTGCGTTCGATATATTGTTGGATCCATGGTAAGCCTATTTGCGAAACATTCATATCACGCATCCTCCTTACAGAATTGTTTTTAGATTCTTCAAATGCATTAAATAAGTTGCGCGCAATCCAAGGGTGTTTTTCATAAGTTGAACGTTTTAGTGCAATAGTGTGCATTATAGGAAAAATTCCTGTTTGGGCGAAATATTCGCGTTCAACACCCTCGAATTCCGTATAAAGCCTCTTGATAGATGAGTCTCCCGAAAGCATGCGGCGAGGAGGGTC
>DEBE01000235.1 GCA_002348425.1 Alphaproteobacteria bacterium UBA2964
TGTGGTGCATCCTTGGTCTTGCGTGGCTCATAAATACCATCCCGGAATATCCCGTGCTTGATCTGGTCATCTGGATCGTGCGCTACAAAGTCGTGCTCGTCGAAATGAGCGTAGGCATTTCGCATTGCCTCGCCGGGGGGCATCTTTTGTATGACAACATTCTTTGCGTATTCTTCAGCGACCTTGCCGCCAGTGGCGTTACAACCAAATTGATCTTGTAATTTATTTGGTCGAGCAACAACCTTTGTAAAGAACTCAAGACAAGGTGGACGGTTTGCACCTGACGGACTGTGACCTTCAAAGTTATATTTGCTTGCCCAAATCGGCACTGTGTCGAAATCGTTTGGCATTTATTAGTAACCAATAATGTTTAATAATAACTAAATATTACATTTAGGTTACTAAAAAGTACACCAATACGCAACAAAAAAAACCCTTGTCTAAACAAGGGCTTTAAAAATGACCGATTTAATAAAGGTTTTATCGGTGCTGTTAGCTAGTTATTTTCTGGATCATCAAGGTCTATTTTATTCATCCAAAATTTAAACTTGTCTTTCCATTCATCCAAAATCTCGTCAGTAAGCTCTGGCTTATTTTTATTCATTGCAATTCGATGTATTGGATGCGCCCAGATATCATAATGCAAACTCGTGATCATATCAAAACCAACCGCAACTTCTCGAATGGAATGAAATTTCTCTGCCTCAACTTCAAAATCCTTAATGCCTTTTTCTTCGCCAATGTCGTAAAGATAGGAATCACCACGCAGGTAAACCATGTTGTGCAAAATTCGTAGTTCCTCGTGCGACAGCTTAAGTGTCACATCTTTGCCAGTAATTTTATGAAGCATTTCTTTTTTTTCTCTCTCCTGTTAATTTTTTTCGTTTTATATTTCTTAACTTAAACGATGGAGTATAAACATCTGGCTCCTGCTCATCGAGAACAACATTTTCGCCAAGAATTTTTATGACCTGTAGTTGGCCCGGTTTAACAGAAATGCTTATCGTGTGACCTTCATCATCCGCTGGTTTGTTTAGAACTAACGTATCAATTGATATGTTGAGAATTTTTGCAAGCTTCGCTGCTTGGCTGGCCTTGGGTTCTACTTCGCCACGCTCCCAGCGTCTATACCCATGAATGGTCACGCCCATTTCTTTCGCCAAATGGGCTGCTGAAATGTTTGCCAATATTCTGTACTCTTTTAAAAACATTTACTATTCCTTTATTTTGATGGCATTGGTGTCGAATGGTGAACCCAATTTTTCATGTCGAACAAATCTAAACAAGTTTGATCATTGTTATCAAACACATCTCGCAGTGAGTCATAGAGAAAAATTATAGCTTCAAGAGACACGTAAATTTGTTGTCTGGTTGGCCTGATATGTGGAGCATCGGTTGTCTTCCCATAAAAAATGGGGGTGTCAGACCAATCCTCGTCCAGCTCTGAAATCAAATTCGCTTTACGAAATTTGTTGATGGCATTTTCAAACTTATCTTGAAACCACGGATCTAATAGATTTTTAAACATATCTTCCGTGAGCGGTAAGTTTGAGGCCCAAGCGGCGATCAAAATATGCATATACCGACTGCCACGATAACTGCGGTAAATTTCGTGGCTTCGCGCACCGTGTTTGCTGATTTGGCGAGGCATTCTTATGTTCGTCGCTGGAGCGTATAAACCATAGCCAACTCGTATTGTTCTGGGTAAAGCGTCAGCCCAACAGCCAGTTTCGCGACCGCAGCTCATGGCTTCTTTGCCGTAAGGCACATTAAAACTTTTATCACCACCTATGGGAATAAACTCCTTTTTCAGCAGTCGATTCATCACAAGTTCACTATCATTCCTTGATTGAAAAATCCTTCGCACCCCACTGCCAAAAAAATCGGTAATCAATTTTTTTATTTTTGGATGTTCAAGCGGATCAATCAAATTTGTTTTTTCAATAGCTGCAATCGAAATTACATTGCCTTCAATCTTGTTGGATCGTGCTCGGTCAACAACACGCTTTTCAAAATCATGCATTCTAGTATCCCCCTTTCCATAAATAATACATTACAGTTACCGTAACGCATATTAAAACCTATGTCCACCAGTAATAACTTGTCATTTTTTTCTTGAAGTACACCATTGGTTACTATTATGTTAACCATTATGTATTTTACACAGTGGATAGCACGTTCTAATAAGACCCAAGGTGCGATAGCTCATCAACTAGGAGTTACACGGTCATACATCAACATGATTGCAGCCGGGAAGAAGAAACCGTCTTGGACAGTCGCCAGCCGTATCCTTGAGATCACACATGGCGAGGTGACCGCAAACGATCTTATTGCTGAGTTTTCGGTGGATGAATGAGGCACAGATCCATAAGGGCATTGTCCAATGGCTGAACGTCGCCCTGCCTGAAGGCAGCGTCGTACATCACTCACCGAATGAGGGCAGACATAGAGTGCAGTACAGGGTTCACCAGAAGGCAATGGGTATGTTTGCAGGGTGGCCTGACCTAGAGCTGTTCATACACCCTGCAAGCTGGAGAAAGCTCTCTGAATGGCAACCTGTGTTTCTAGAGGTCAAGACAGCCAAGGGACGGCTCAGCCCTAACCAGAAGGCAGCACACAAGCTGCTGACGGGTGTGGGGTGCATTGTTGAGGTGGTCAGGTCCATCGAGGACACAGAAGAGGCACTAAACAAATATATAAAACTGAGGAGTACAAAATGAGAAAACTGGTTATTGAACCCGATGGCGCAAACTTCCTAGAAGAGCGTCGTCAAATGGAAAAACGTTACCCCATTAAGCGTAAGTATTTTCTGGCTGACTTGATTCAAGCCACTGTGCAAATCGAAGATTTTAGCCATGAGGAATTTATGTCTTCGTCGAGAGCACACAGGTTTACTTTGCCAAAGTGGAGACTCTTTCACATTGCCCGGTACGAACTGGCTCTTACTTGGTCACAGATAGGCCGATTGCTTTGCCGTGATCACTCGACAGTGATTCACGGTGCAAACAAATACACAGAAGAATACTTGGACACACCGACTGAACAACAGAAAAGGGCATTTATTATTGCCCGTGCCGAAAGCTTATTTTTGAATATCCCGGTGGAAAATGATGCTCAGCCATGAAGCCTTTGAAATTATGTGGAATGTCCATACTGGTCAATTGACAGAGTTATCCACGACTAAATCGTGTGGATTGCGCGAAGTTGTGGATAGCGGTTTTGTGAAAATCGAAAAGCGTGGTAATCGATTCGCAGTTCTTGGGACTCAAAAGCTTTTACACACTTTAAAAGCTTTTAATTTAAAAGCTTTTAAGCAAAAGCAATTACCCCCAAAAAACTATTTAATTAAAAACCCTGAGTTAAAAGCTTTTAATTTAAATGCTTGCAACTCTGAAACAGTTAATAACTTTTACGAGTTTGACACTGTAGGCCACCTTATTGCCCGGAGTGTAAAATACTCCAACCCTTCTTACAGAGCTGTAATTGATGGCAAGCAGCCACGACGTGATCCCATGATTGAATACACCAAGAGAATGTCACCTGTTGATTGCGCTGACTTTTGGCAAGCCTATGGAAAACTCAGTGATGATGAAAAGACCGCCTACCGTCGAAGCTTTGCATCTGCTGCTGGTCGAGGCTAGCGAGACTGAGCGGCGGTTGCCCAGAGCACACCCCAAGCCCAGTGTCACCTACTGGCCTGTGTACCAAGCTGAGTGGCTAAGCTATGCGGATGAGAAGACAAGACAGAAGCTAGACCCGGCGACTGCTCAGCAGATAACGCGATATGATCAGTTGTTGGATACAATCTGTTGCTTGCAGGAAGAGGAAGATAGAAAGATATTATGGGTGACGGCTAGGATGAGTGCATTCAGGACACGCATACCTTGGTTGAAAATAGGCAAGGTGTTCAGCATTGACAGGCG
>DEBE01000137.1:0-5915 GCA_002348425.1 Alphaproteobacteria bacterium UBA2964
GTTCAAATCAGCCCCTGGGCACCATTTTTAAGGGTGAATCCTTTATTATAAAGTTTTTTAACCTGTCTTGATAAAATTGCCGCGGTATAGATACGCGCATCAGTATTCCATAATTCCGATGTTTGCATTATTGGAGGCCGAGGTGACTGTCATAATTGTCAATAGGGAATTAAAATAAAATTATTCTGATCACGTATGGAGTTATAGAGAATGCTCACCGATGATATGAAATCTATAATTAAAAGAGCAAAACTCGGATTTGTGGCTACTAAAAATTCAGATGGCAGTCCCAACCTTTCTCCGAAAAGCACCTTGCGGCCCTGGGATAGTGATCACCTTATATTTGCAAACCTCGCTTCCCCACAAACCGTAGCCAATTTAAAGAAAGATTCTCATATAGAAATTAATTGCATAGATTTTCTTGCAAGGCGTGGTTACCGTTTCACCGGTAATGCATCATTACATTCCTCTGGTGATGATGTCTTTGAACAGTTCCTTAATGTTTTGATGGAAGAGTTGGGGACAGAAACAAAAATGCATGATGCTGTATTGATTAAAATTACAGCTGTTCGACCTGTTATCTCACCGGCCTATGATAAAGAAGGTGTTACAGAAGAAAAACTTGTAAAATCTTACAAAAAAAAATATGGCGTTTTTATTTGATTTTTTGCTCTGCCGCTACAATCCTAAATAGTATAACGTTGTTTTTCGCTCAATATAAGTTGTCGCCTCCGTTTACAACAATGCATTGACCAGTAACAAAGTCGCTATCGTTTGAGGCTAGATAAATAAGTGTGCCGGTAAGGTCTTCGGGATTTTGTATCCGTGGTATTGCTCGTGCAGATACTGAACGATCAAACCGGGAAGGGTTAAAACCCTCCTCTGCCATCATAACATCCGTACAAGTCAGCCCCGGGGCAATCGAGTTTACGCAAATACCAAATTCGCCCAGTTCTTTTGCTATTGCCCGGCTAAAAGCAACAACGCCGCCTTTGGATGATACATAATGGGCAAACCTCGTCGTTCCTTTCATCATAGTGTCGGAGGCAATATTAATAATTTTCCCATACTTTTGAGTTTTCATTATCGGAGAAACGGCCCGCGATAAAATAAAAACGCCCCTTAAATTTACAGACATTACTTTATCCCATTCAGTCACGCTAATTTCCTCGAATGGTTTTCTATCAAGTGATGCAAATATGGCGGCATTATTTACCAAGATATCAATTCGTCCATATGCCTGAAGAGTTGAGTCTATAAGTTTCTGAACTGAGCTTTCATCACTTATATCACAGGTTTCGGTCTGAAGCTCAGCGGCAGGTTGCGCTCGTTGAACCATTTCTTTTGTTTTGGTGCAGTCTTTTACATCTACAATGATTGTTTTGGCTCCATTTGAAGCTAGTGCATTTACATAAACAGCTCCAATTCCCTGGGCTGCTCCAGTAACAATTGCAACTTGGTCTTTTAAACGCATCTTCAGTCCCTTATTGATAGTATGACAATTTGGTCTAATAAACTTGTATAAACTTAATATTGTTTTGCTTTAAAGGGTACGAAGAATTCTACCAAAGAGCTATACTTGTTATTAACTTCGAAAACTTTATTGGTGGTAATTTAAATGGTGAATTTAGTAGATGAGTTAAAAGGCAAAGTTGCAATTGTGACTGGAAGCGCTCGAAATATCGGGCGCGCTACGGCTATTGAATTAGCTAAAGCTGGGGCTTCTCTAGTTGTGAATGCTCGGGTATCCAAAAATCTTTGTGATGAAGTAGTAGAAGAAATTAATGCGTTGGGAGGCGATGCTATATCTTGTCTTGCTGATATAAGTGATCGTGACGCCGTATCTTTTTTAATAGATCAAACAATAGATGCCTTTGGCGGGGTAGATATTTTGGTTAACAATGCAGCTGTTCGTTCTAACATCCCCTTTCTTGAAATAGATCAGGAAGAGTGGTCTAGAATAGCTGGTACGTGTCTTCAGGGAACGTTAAATTTAACCAGAGGATGCATTCCATTAATGATTAAGCGTGGCGGTGGAGCTATTGTTTCACTTGCTGGCTTGTCGTCTTACAAAGGTTCTGTTGGTCGCTCTCATGTGATGGCTACGAAGGACGGACTGATGGGGCTGACTCGAGGATTAGCAATAGAATTTGGTGAGAAGAATATCCGTGCAAATGCTGCTGTTGTAGGACGATTTGATACAGTAAGAAGTGGCAACTCTCTTCAAACAGGCTTTACTACCGAACCAGATATACCCTTGGGGCGTATGGGTGTTCCACAGGATATGGCTGATGTTATAAGGTTTCTAGTTGGCCCGGGATCTGCTTATATTACTGGTCAGACTATTCATGTTAATGGCGGAGCTTACTGCCCTCATTAGAGGTAACCCCTAATTTGATGTTTTCAGTGGGTGGTGGCTTTCAATAGATTTTATAAAGGCATTTTATGGTTTCGGCTTTTACAAATTCGAAGGGAACATCAATTGTTCCTTTCGCCGTTTTTGTATAAATTAAAAATAATTTTTAGAGTAGAGTATTTCTATGGCCCCCGATTCTCTTTTAGTTATGTTTATAGCGTTGGCTGCAGGGTCTCTTGTAAAAGGTATTTCTGGATTGGGGCTGCCACTTGTGGCAATTCCGGTTATGGCAGGTTTTATGGAGGTTGATCGCGCTGTAGCTATCATGATTATTCCCGGGTTTCTTATGAACTGTTATCTTCTTTGGGCTTATAGAGAACATGCCGTGAACTTTGCTTCTTTGCCCCTCATAATTGTTGTCGGGGTTTCAGGCGTAGTATTTGGTTCTTGGGTTTTGTCCCGGGCACCTGAAATATATATGTTGTCTTTTATGACCCTTTGGCTAGGCGGATATTTAGGAAGTCTACTTATAAAAACTGTTATAAAACCGCCTGATTTAATTATTAAACACGCTCCAGCAATCGTGGTTGGTTTTGCCGGTATTGTGCAAGGCTCAGTAGGAACTGCCGGACCGGTTCTAGCGCCATATGTTCATTCCTTAAAGCTCAGACAACCACAATTTGTTTTTGTAATTTCTGTTTTATTTCAAATATTTGCGATAACGCAATTCTGCTCATTTATATGGTTAGGGATGTTAGACTTTGATAGGGCATATCAAAGCTTATTTGCCTGTATTCCTATCGCTATATTCTTGCCATTCGCTGTTTGGTTATCTTCATTTGTTAGCCATAAAGCTTTTAATAGTATTGTAATAATTATGCTCATTTGTATTGAAGCTCGTCTGTTATGGCGGCTCCTCAGTTAGAACGTCTCAAATACATTTTGAGTTTATGTTCAGGGGCCCTTGAGTCGTCTACAATGGCTAAGTATACTCCGCCACCGAAAGTAATATTGACGCTGTTTTTTTCCAGTTCAGAACTTCCGAAGGGCTTTTTCAACATAAATGTCCTGGATAGCTGACTAAACCAATTCTGGTTACCGGAAAGGACATGCTCGCACTAACCAAGAAGGGAGAACAGCGTTGGCTGATAGTGGTTCGAATGGAATAGGGGTAGACCTACCGGATACAGAAATTTCAGTAAAGGAAGTCTTCGGGCTCGATACGGATATGATGGTTCCCGCGTATAGTAAACGTACCGATCATGTACCGGAGGTTGATACCGCATATTGTTTTGATTTTGACACGACCATGGCGATTTTAGCTTCTTTTGCTCATAATCGGAAATTGATGGTCCAGGGTTATCATGGTACGGGAAAGTCTACGCATATTGAACAAGTGGCCGCAAAGCTTAATTGGCCTCTAATACGAGTAAACCTAGATAGTCACATTAGTCGAATTGATTTAATAGGTAAGGACGCAATCGTATTACAAGATGGTAAGCAAGTGACGGAGTTTCGTGAAGGAATTTTGCCTTGGGCTGTTCAAAACCCAGTTGCCTTAGTTTTTGATGAATATGATGCCGGTAGACCGGATGTTATGTTTGTTATTCAGCGAGTGTTAGAATCCGGTGGAAAAATGACATTGCTTGATCAAAATAAGGTTATTCACACACATGATGGATTTAGGCTTTTCTCGACGGCGAACACTGTTGGGCTTGGAGATACCACCGGATTGTACCACGGAACTCAACAGATTAATCAGGCGCAGATGGATCGCTGGAATTTAGTTACAACATTAAACTATTTGCCCCATGAGAAAGAGGTCGAAATTGTCCTTGCTAAAGTGCCAAGCTATAATGACGCCGACGGTAAAGAAAAGGTAGCATCCATGGTCAGAGTAGCTGACCTGTCCCGTGCTGGCTTTATGGCAGGAGATATTTCCACTGTTATGTCGCCTAGAACGGTAATTACTTGGGCAGAAAACTCTGTAATTTTTGGTGGAGATATTGCCGTAGGTTATCGAGTAACCTTCCTCAACAAATGTGATGAGCTTGAAAGAGCGACCGTAGCTGAATACTATCAACGTTGTTTTGGAGAGGAGCTTCCAGAATATAAGGCTGTTGAAAATACCGCTGCTTAGTTATCAAATTTAATCTTGGATTAGGGAATACGCTGAAATGGCGTCAGATGAAAATCGAGTAGAAACTTTCCGCCAAATTACAGCAGCGACCATGCGTGCCATTTCTGAAAACGAAGAAATTCAGCTTACTTTTGGCTCGGAAGCCCGTTTGGTCGGTACGAATGCACGGTTGCCGGCACCCCCTCGTGATATGAAAGATGAAGATGTCGCCCATCTTCGTGGTGAGGCAGACGCCCTAGCTTTTCGAATGAAATATCATAACTCCGACCTGCATCAGAAATGGGTCCCATCGGCGACAGATGCGAGAGCAGTTTTTGATGCTATGGAGCAGGTTCGCGTCGAAGCATTGGGCGCCAAAGAGTTTAAGGGGTGTAAGCAAAATTTAAGTGCTGCTTTTAAAGAAAGGTGTGAATCGGCTAGCTACCATCGGGTTAGTGACAGGGAGGATATTTCTCTTGCTGATGTTGTTGGCTTATTAAGTCGAGAACAATTGATGGGAGAAGAACTCTCCGGGTCTGCTCAAAATGCGCTCGGGTATTGGCGTGACTGGCTGGAAGCGCGTATTGGAGGCGACTTTGGAGAATTAGAAAAAAATATTCATAACCAGGAAGCATTTGCCAAGACGCTGGATAAGGTACTCGTTCACCTTGATTTGCTTGATCTTGAGGATGAAGCGGACGGTGACGAGCAAATGAGTGAAGAAACTCCAGAGGAACAAGAGTCAGATGAATCTGAAGATAGTGAAGCTTCAGAAGAATCGGAGAGTTCTGATGGGGACGAAATGGATGATCAAGATCAGGAGGAGGGACCCGAACAGTCAGAAGATGACTCGATGTCGGGGGAAGAAGATGAAGACCTACCAGATTCAGATCGACGACGTCAGCAGCAAGGGGGTGAAGGGGAAAAGGTTCAGTACCGGTCCTATTGCACCGAGTTTGATGAGGAAATTGATGCACTTGACCTTTGTGAAATGGAAGAACTTTCAAGGTTACGGCAGCATCTCGATCAACAATTATCACACCTTCAAGGTATTATTGGCCGTCTGGCCAATCGATTGCAACGACGGCTGATGGCGAAACAGTCTCGTTCCTGGGAATTTGATCTTGACGAAGGTTTGTTGGATGCAGCCCGCTTAACACGTGTCGTGATCAACCCATTACATGCTCTCTCCTATAAGATGGAACACGAAACCGAGTTTCGTGATACCGTAGTATCTCTGCTAATTGACAATTCGGGTTCAATGCGTGGGCGACCGATAGCAGTGGCAGCGATGAGTGCCGATATTCTTGCTCGAACCCTAGAGCGCTGCGGAGTAAAAGTTGAAATACTCGGTTTTACAACGAAGGCATGGAAAGGGGGACAGTCTCGTGAAAAATGGTTGTCCGATGGTAAACCCTCTGGGCCAGGGCGTTTAAATGA
>DEBE01000137.1:6296-7294 GCA_002348425.1 Alphaproteobacteria bacterium UBA2964
AAAAGCCTTGGTTTAATGCTTCGGGAAGGTCTTCTTAAAGAGAATATAGATGGCGAGGCACTCCTCTGGGCACATAGCCGAATTTCGGTGAGACCAGAACAAAGAAAAATTTTGATGGTGATTTCTGATGGTGCGCCGGTTGATGATTCAACTCTTTCAGTTAACCCTGGTAACTACCTAGAAAATCATTTGCGCTCTGCAATAGATTGGATAGAAACTCGTTCACCGGTTGATATTGTTGCAATAGGCATTGGTCACGATGTCACTCGATATTATCGCAGGGCGGTAACCCTTATGGACGCCGAACAGTTGGGGGGAACCATGATGGATAGTCTTGCCGAATTATTCGATGATGATGATAAAAAGAATACCAGTCGTGGACGTAAAAAGGCAGCGTAGATCCAGAAAATTATTATTGAGTTATTTTTTCTTTTTAGGACTAAGGACTGTAAGCATCGCTAGCAGCATTAATATTGCTGTAATCCAAAAAATCCAAAGTGCTTCCCCTTGATCAATAATCCATCCGTATAATACAGGAACGATTATTCCACCAATTAGGTGGCCTGTTGACATAAAACCAAAAACTTTTCCGGCATTTCCAGCAGGGGTCACGGCTTTAACCATCATGTCTCTCGCTGGTCTTACGATACCCAATAGCCAGCCAATAGATCCGAAACATACCAGTAAAATTAAATGGTTAAGTTGAAAACTTGCCATAAGAAAGGTGACTATTGCGGACAAACCAAATGCAGTAGCAGCCACTAGGCTATGTCTATTAGTCTTATCGGCAATAAACCCCCCACACAGTACTCCAAGAACTCCGGCAGTTGCAAAGACCGTTAATGCCGCTCCAGCAGCGACCAATGGAGTGTTATAAATTTCAATTAGAGATGTAACGGTGAATGCATTTAAGCCGATGGAAATCATTGCGGTTGTCACAAAGAATAAATATAAAATTAACATTCTCGGGGTTAGTAGCAGTTTCATTCCCTGAAGGA
>DEBE01000137.1:7686-12505 GCA_002348425.1 Alphaproteobacteria bacterium UBA2964
CCCTGAAGTATCATGCCAATTCCTGTAATAGCGCCAAGCAAAGCAACGGAGATAACAGCAACTTTCCAGTCCCAAAATTCTGCTATTAAAACAATAATTATGGGAGCTGCTGCGGTGCCTGCAGTACCCGAAGCTGTGTGAATGCTGAAAGCCTTCCCCATACGACGTTCATCTATCGAGGACATGAGTATTGAATAGTCAGCTGGATGGAATACGGAATGTCCTAATCCTGCTAAGATGGCCAATAAAAGTATCATTTCATATGAAGAAGTTAGAGCCATTCCACCAATAGAAAATGTTTTAACCAACAGACCTAAAATCAGGATCAATTTTGCTCCAAATCTATCGACAAGAAAGCCTATAGGAAGTTGAGCAATTGCTCCGGAGGCGTTTATTAAAGTAATAGTTAGGCCGAGGGCAGCGAAACTAATGCCGAGGTCCTGATGCATCAAATAAAATAGTGGGGGCAATACAAGCTGGGAATAGTGGCTCATAAAATGCCCGGTGCAAATTAAACACAGAACCCTCGTGTCTCGTGAAAATGTTGAAGAGACTTTAGCCAAGTAAATTCCCCTAATTTAAATGTTTAATATCTCAATGATTGTAGCTGCAAAAATACCCGCTAATGGCGGAAGCATAAAGGAAGAAGAAACTCTTAGCCCAACAAAATTTAAACCTAGAAAAGGGATTTCCCACGCAAGGATCCTATGGATTGCAAATACCTCCCATGAGGTTAAGAAAGCTGTAAGTTGAGGAATACCGACACCCAGTTTGATCATTGCTAGTGCAAGCGGGAATGCCACTACTCCTCCGGCAGGAACCAATATTCCTGCGAAAGAAGCTATTAAAATTCCTTTAATACCAGATTCAGACCCTAGCCATCCACTGATCAAATCACCCGGCAAAAGCTCAGCAGCAAAACTAGCCATAAAAACCGCACATAATACTCTTGGTGCCATGGCAATAAGGTACCCTAAGCTTGTGTGCAGTCCCATTTCTGTTGAACCGTCTTGTCGCCGATAACTCACTAAAATCAAAGCAAGAGCGCACATCCACATTGAAATGGCCACTAGGGTTAAGGTATTCATTTGAATTCCTGCGGCTTCGTCAATGTCAAGCGGATGGGCATGTAGAGCGATAATATTCCTGCAATAATTGGTAGCAGTAGACTTGCGCTAACTCTTATAAATGTAATATCGGGACCCAAGAGCGGAAGTTCCCAGACCATTATTCTTTGTATTCCTATCATGGCCCAAGATGTGATGTATGCCACCAAGGCACCTTTATTTGCTCCTGAGGCATATAATGCAATTACGACTGGGAAAGAGGTTAAGGGACCGCCGGGAGTCAAGGATCCCGCAACTGTTGCAATAAAAACACTCTTAATGCCTGCTTTTTCTCCAATAAGACGAGAGATGACCTCTTGGGGTATAAGAATTTGAAGGAAGGCCGCAATAATGACTGCGGCTCCAACTCTAGGGCCGATAAAAGTTAGCAATTCCAATGCGTCTATAATTGCACGCTCGTATGAAGAGGGTCCTTTTAGATGGTAAACAGTTAAACCCGATCCGATAGCTAAGAGAGCAAAAATTATTAAAGAGGGACCAAAAGATTTTTTGAGAATTTTCAGATACTTATCTTTAATGCCTTGCTGATCAGCCATAAGAATTTAACTTAAGGCCCATTAAGGGTGGACGTCCTCTGTAAACCAATCTGTTGGTAATTCATGACCTAGGCCTGCTTTTTTAGCTTTACGGTAGGCAAGGCCAGATGCGGCGGCGAACTGGAGTCCCAGTCCCATATCATTAATGAATACCGTTGATTCCTTATCATTTTTTCTACCCTCAACGTCCCCAACAATCATTTCAGGTAGTCGTGGGCATGAATCAAAATTAAAAGTGGGATTAACTGCCCACCCCTTACCCGATCGGCGGTCAGGCGGTGTTAAATTTTCTGCAGTAACAGTGTCTGGTTGCCGTTGGCCATAATGCAAGCCTACTCGATCGACTTTACGTAAGGCTGCTTCCTCAATCTCTGGCATTTTTATGGAACTTATATGTATGCCGGGGCGAACCCATTTTTCAAAAAAAATAGCGTCTATACTATTTGACGAACACATCACTATATCCACATCAGAAACAACAGCTTCTACATTGGAAACTGGAGCCACCTCACAATCTAAAATGTCACTCATTTCTTGCGCAAAATTTACACGATTTTTTTCATTTGGGCTAAACACTTTGATTGCTTTTATTTCGCGTACAGCGCAGGCCGCCATTAATTGAGTCCCAGCCTGCCAACCGGAGCCGAGTATCCCGATAGTTTCGGCGTTCTTCCTAGCCATATATTTTATTCCGAGGCCATTGGTAGCGCCAACACGGGTACGTTGCACGACACCATCTGGCATGATTGCTAAAGGCTCCCCGGTATTTGTACTAAATAATAATACAAGACCTACCCACCGATTGTTAGGTGCCGCTGGCACTTTTACACGGCGCATTGATCCCTCTATCGTTGGCCAAGTGACGATATCAGAATTTAGTCTTACAGCGCTAACACCTTGATTAGGTATAACGCCATCCATAGTTTTGAAACCGTATACCGCATCGTCTCTCTCAGTCGGGGTTAAGCAATCCGAGCGTCGCCTAGTTACTGCTGTACCCGAATGGAGCCCACGATAAGCATCCTCTAAAATTTCCAGACATTCAGGCATTGTAAGTACTTGGTTGACATCTTCATTGGATAAAATGAGGGTCATAGTATTCTCCATCCACCGCAAAGTGGAGACGTCGTCGTTTATTAGTTACTTAAAAGTTGATGCTAGCCTTTTAAGTCAAATTGCCAATACCCCAAATTTTTAACACTGGGTAAAGTAAAAATCTTTTCAATTATTAGGCTCTTAACCCATATTTTTTTAATAAAGCAATGGGGTCTTCACCCTCTACATAACCCTCGTAAGGTTCTAGCTGTTCATACCATGCAGCACCCATGGCCTTAAGAACGCGGTTATGAATAGAAATAATTCTCGCCTGATTATTCGGGTCACTATTAAAATGTTTATGAGCCACATATGGCGGGATATAAACAAAATCACCACGCTTCCATTCAAATTTTTTCGGCTCTTCTTCCCATTCCCAAGTGAATTTTATATCAACTGAAAAATTTACATCCCAGTGCAAATCATATCCTTCGCCCTCTGCGACGAAAAAGACCTCTTCTGCCAGATGACGATGTTTACCTGACGCCATGCCACCCGGAATAAATTGCATATAAATATCTACACAATTTTCAACAGTATTCATTTTTTCATGGATCATATGTTTGAGAATTCCGTGAGGGGAATTTTCAAAAGGCATGTCTGCAGCTTTAACAACCTTTAGTTTATTTGAATAATAGTCTTCTACATAAGCGGCAGTTTCCGCCAGGTTTTCACTATAAAAGTTACAAGTTTTGTCGCCTGTTATTATTGATTCTCGCTCGTCCAACTTCTCTCTCCCTAAACTTTTAATTCATACATATATCTTAGTAGTCGGCTGGTGGTGCATAATCTTCCTGTCCAGGTTGCACATCAGTAGGAGGCATTTTCACGTTTTTTTGAAACACCATATGCATAAAGAGGAATAATGGCTTTGCCTTCATGACGAGCACGATATATTCCTCATCGGGGCTGGAATTAAAGTGCTGATGAACACAGCCATTCTCTACGATCATTACATCCCCAGCCTCGGAATCTATCCGCTCACCATCATGGACATCGTATCCCTCGCCTCTCAGTACGTAAAATACGGCGCTATTCATATGTCCGTGCCGTTGTCCATATCCACCGGGAGCAAACGATCCTAAATGTGTTTCTATAGATTGGGCTATTTCCATTCTTTGAGGGTTCACCATAGGTTTATCGAAAAATTGAGGGCCACCGGTCCACTTATAATCGTGTACGCTATATACTCTCTGTTTTTCATATAACCCTTGTTGCATTTCTCCGTAGGTACCTTCCAGAGCTCTAACAAAAGTTCTTTTCTTTACCCAACGGTCCCAAACAACCTCTGGTTGATTGTGTCCCACTCCAACATTTTCTGGGGTCGTTTCTTCCCTGCTACTTTCGGCCATTTATTAATCCTTTGCTTAAAGCCCAGATAATCTCATCATTTTATGGTATATGATGGACATAATTGAGTGTCAAGGATCAGAGCCAAAGTAGATTTTGAATAGTCAAAATCAATATTGGGTAAAGCATTTTGTTTGTTAATCGTAAAAGATTATTTACTAAATTTGATACCAAGTTGTTTTAAAATACGTATCACAATATGATCGCTTTGCTTGCGCGCAATCTGACTCTGAGGTAAGTAGGCTGAAGTTTATAAATTCTTATTAAAGACATGACAGATAACCGTATTTTTGAATTACTAGGAATCGACCTAGTATAAATTTTAAACAAAGAGGCAGGGATGAAACCACCACCCTTTTCTTATCATGACCCCGGAACCGTTGGGGAAGTTATCAATCTTCTTAAAACACTGGAAAATCCAAAATTACTGGCAGGTGGACAGTCTTTAATGCCAATGCTCAACATGAGATACGTGATGCCAGATAATATTATCGACCTAAATAAAGTTGATGGGCTGTCTTATATTGAAGAAAATAATACAGGAATTAACATCGGAGGGATGACACTCCAGAGGGACCTTGAATTCTCAGATTTGATTAAGAAAAAATGTCCACTTATGAATGATGCACTGCAACAAGTTGGGCATCGGCAAACCAGAAATCGGGGAACAATTGGCGGTTCACTCTCTCACCTAGACCCAGCTGCAGAATT
>DEBE01000073.1 GCA_002348425.1 Alphaproteobacteria bacterium UBA2964
GCAAGAACAATAATTATCCCACATGGCCAATTCGCCTTCTGTCCATGAGTGTTCGTAATAATTATTTTTTGATTCGCTGATGGTGTAGAGTTCTTCTAAAATTGCATTGCTTTCGTCGCGGGGTATTCCATCTATTCTAGCTGTCATTAGCCTGTTAACATAGAGAGCGATGCGGCCTGTTTCCGGGTGGCGTACAAAAATTGGCTGTGACAGATTGTGGATACCCGTCAAGTCCCCATCAATATCGACTGTTTGTGTCATGTGATAATCATAAACCTGCAATGCTGTGCGCCCATTCAATTCTTTCTTTAATTTATCGGGTATTAGGTCGTAGGCACGATACATATTAGAAAAACGTGTATTGCCACCAGTTGACGGTATATCTATTGCGTAAAGCATTGTACCCTTGTGAGGTTTCGGCATGTAACACATATCATGATGAAAATACATTTCGCCGTCTGGCAAAGAGCCCACATAACGTCCTTTGTCGTCTTTAACATTAGTAATTAGCATAATACCGTCGTTATAATTTGCACCTTCTGGCCTTTGTTCAGGACGGCGCGAACGTGTTCCTGTATCGCCAAAGTGTTTTGCAAAATTTAACTGTTGACTTTGTGAGAGGTCTTGGTCAGGAAAAATTAAAACAATGTATTTATGCCATGCTTGAGTTAAGGTCTCGACAGTTGGAGCGTCGAGTGGCTTACTAAGGTCCGCACCTGTTACCTTAGCGCCTAATACATCTGAGAGAGGTGTAATGGTAATGTTTGATTGAAGAATGCTTGTCATTTTCACAATGTCCTGTTTACCCCTAATTCCGATATTATAGCTGTGTGCCTGAGGGTTTGCCAGCCATTGTAAATGAATTGTTTTCAGGGATTTCAAGCATGTAATTTGGTAAATTAGAAATGATAGACCTAACATCGGAAACCGATTATCAACTTTTGGGAATCATAAATTGGCTACGGGATAAAAGTGAGCAACAGGATGTGATTGGAGAAGTTTACGATTTCGTCGCTCTCCTAAAGGGTATCAAGCCTGTGTTCCTTCTTGGACGTACCCCCATGCCTGAAGAACTTATTGAAAAAATTTTGAAGTTAGCTTTAGATCTCAAACTTTTTGTTATAGAGGGTTGTCTATGGGACGCGACTGCATATGGCCAGTTCCCGAAATGGTATACGGAGTATTGCCGCGGACAAATTTCTGAATTTAAGGCGTGGTATATTTGCAAAGAAGAGAAATTTGCAATGTCTATTAAAAAAATAAATGATTTAGATGGTATACTTTCAATGGATGAAGAAGCGCGTTTGTTGGGTTATCCGGTTTGTTGTGTGAATGCCCATTATAAACGGGCTCACCGATATCATAGAGGAAGCCTGTCTATCCTGAAGCGGTTGGCAAAAGGTAACGAACAAGTGATGCGGGCATTAGCAATGGGGAATGCTCAGCTAGCTCCACAAACAAATGAGGAAATCGAGGATTTCGATTTTGCTTTTCAAATCCACACACCCCATTTAGGAAGTTGGAATATGTGTGACGAATGTAAGAACGGAATTAACTCATCTTCTAATGAATTGGAAAAAAAATATTCAGGTGTCATAGAGATGTTTCTGAAACTCAATCCTATGCAGTAGCTAGTGCTAAATTTGCAGTGGTAATAACGCGAAGTCCTTTGTTTGGATCAACAAACTCTGTCAAAGATTTAGTTACTTCTGCTTTCAATTTTTTCAGACCGGATGAATCTAATTGCTCTAGGGCATGCCTAGAAGACGGACCTCCTGCGGCTAAAGATTCTATAAAATGTTCTGCCGAATTAAAATAACTGTCCATTTGTTTCCGCACTACCGAAATATCACGAAACCCGGCTTTTTGAATAAGGTCACCAATAAGTATCGGGTCGCCAAATGAAAAAGGATGTGTGACTGCCTTTGAGGCCACGCCGTTATTTTCTAATGCTTTGGCAATTGCTTCGTGCGCCGGATTTTTGTTTTTAGGACAGTAGATCGTAAGTGCTAGCTTTCCCCCTTGTTTTAAAACTCTCTTCATTTCTTTCAAACCCTTATCTTTATCCGGGAGAAATTGCAGTAGTTGATTGCCGGCCACTATGTTAAAAGACTGATCCTTATATGGCATGTCTGTTACGTCGCCTTTTTGCCAATCGATCTCATTGTTTTTGTCAAGCATTTGAGCAAACGCAATCATCCCCTCATTTAGATCAATTGCAGATACTGATCCAAATTTTCCAACAATAGATTTAGCATATCGCGCTGCTGCTCCACTACCGCAGCCAACATCTAGCAAACTGTCACCGACTTTTGCTTCTGCATGGTTGACCATTACCTTTGACCAGGGCCCAAATATAGTTGGCACTAAAAATTTTTCGAATGCTTCTGCAGCAGAAGTATCTATTTCGCTTGCGTCAGAATTATAAACCATAAAAAAATCTCTATCGATTTAGTTGACACTATCCCAAACTCTTTCGGGCGGCCCTAATCACAATGATAGAACGAAGTCAGTGTAAAATATTAGGCCGCCTTCTTACGTGAATTTTTTTTCAGCAATCCAGCTCTCTTCATGACGCCATTTAGTCTTTTTTCCAAATCTTTGGATGCTGGCATCATCGGAAGCCGGTGTTCATTTTTTGGCATAATACCAAGCTTTTTCATCATATATTTCATAGGAGTTGGGTTGGTGTCAAAAAATACTGCTTGGTTAATTTCAAAAAGATCATAATGAATTTTTTGGGCGGCCTTCATATTTCCTTTCCATACCTGCTCGCACATCCGGGCGAGTTGTCTTGGCATTAAATTCCCTACAGCGTTCATCAGCCCGCAAGCACCAACTGTCATCATTGGGTACGACAAGTCCTCAAGACCTACAAAGATACGGAAGTCTTTTCCAAAATGATCAATACACTTTGAGACAAATCCAAGGTCATCAACCGCGTGTTTCATCCCTACAAAGTTAGGACAGTTTTTACTTATTTGATCAAGTGTATCTAAGGTAACAGAAACGGCAGCACGTCCGGGAATATGGTAAATCATCCAAGGAAGTTTTGTTCTTTTGCCGATTTCGCTGTAGTAAGCGATGAGCCCGCTTTGAGGGGGACGAATATAATATGGGGTTACAATCAACAAAGCGTTAGCGCCCGCTTTATCAGCGTGCTCTGTTAATATAGCAGTTTCTGCTAGGCTCTGTGAGCCGGTGGCTGCTACAATGGGAATTTTACCATCGGCAGCTTCGATAGCGACGTCTACAATTCGGTTGCGTTCTTCAATAGTAAGCGTGGAAGGTTCAGAAGTGGTGCCATTTACAAGGATACCGTGCGAACCATTTTTGATTTGGAATTCTACTAATCCTGCATAAGCATCATAATCTATACGATTATTCCTAATAGGTGTGATTAGTGGTGGTATAGAGCCTTTTAAAAAAGATTTTGGTAAATGCATCATTGGCTTAACTCGCAATTTTAGCTCGATTGGTGTCAAAACCCGTTTCTGTTCCAAGAACACTCCAAGGCTTCTTTAAGTCTTCTTGCCACAACAGAGATTCCATTACGATATTTAGTGGCTGATCTTGTATCGTTAACTCATAGATTGGGTCAGTACCGGTACTGGCATGATTGTGAACGCCCCAGCCCGGAGCAGTAAGTAGTAAATCACCAGACTGCCACTCGTAGACCTTACCCTCGACGGTTGAACGTCCTTCTCCTTGAAAAATATAGTTCATGGCCGCAGATACGTGGCGGTGCGGTTTATCTACAATACCGGGCGGACGAATTGTAATTGTAGCAAAAAAATTGGGTGTTGTACCGTTAGTGCGGCCGGTCATCGGGTTCCATAAAAGGTAAAGACGACGCCCCACGTAGTCGGAGCCAAGTGCTGTTAGTTTATCGAGTTCTGCTTTGACTTTTTTCCATGGCCAATGCAGCGCGTGAGACTGAATGGACTCGGGAGCTATCAGAATTTCATAGGGCATAAGCCATGCACCGTCATCAGTCAGTTCAAATGTACCATAAGGACTTTTTCGCCGCGGGTCGTCTTCAGCAATTTCTCTTTCTTTTTCTTCCTCTACTATTTGAACATCTGCCTGGGGGTCCTCTTCAACTATATGAACGTTCATTTTCTCCAGAAGGGGGGCGTTGGTGTATGTCAATCGAACTTGTAATTCATCAGTATCATTGACGTGTATGTAAGTTTGCATTGATGGAAAATTGAAAACATCAAATTGCTCAAAATCTATTCTTTTGCCGCCGACGACCGAGTGACCTGCTCCCTGAATGCAGAAATTAACCTGTGTTGAGTTGTGACGAATAGGACGGGTTTGTTCACCGGGGTTAAGTACTTCAAGAATTGGTCGAATCCCCGGTGCTAAACCCAGCCCAGCGCCGAGCTTGTGTGAGTCTGGGTGAACAATCCAGCTTTGCCGACGGCCATTGTTCGGTGTCGGCATGTTTGATAATCTTTCAATTTCCCCATCAAAGTCGGATTTTTTAACGATGGCTGGCTCCCATAATTCAGGAGAGGCCTCTGTCGTACCTGACTTATCTATAAAAATACCTTTTTGCTCGGCCATGACCGTTCTCCTTTAATGACATTCAACTCCCAAACATTTTGAGATCTGAGTTTAGTTTTTTTACCTTCTGTTCGGCTCAGAGATAAAAACATTTACTACTTGAATACTTTATTTTTTATCGGCATTAAAGACCATTTTAATGTCTTTTATTCTGCTCGGTTTAATTTATTTTTTAATTCCCTGACGTTGTTAGCGATAAAGAATTGATTGATGCCTAATATATCTCCGGTTTTTGCGCACCTGAAAATACTTGTCATGGTAAAAAATCCTCAATTTTAACGGAGTAATAGTTCTTTGGCATTGCACGATCAAAACGTGCTTTATCTTTTAACCTTGCGCTCCAAGGTTTAGTAGCATCAATTGCAACCTTAGTACCAATTCTATACATCGGGCTCATACCGGGAACAATGTCTGAGACATTATCGAGTGACCAGATCCGAGTATTATTAATTTTGGAGACATCCTTAGCGGCATCAACTCGGGTCGTCAGGGACCAGAATATTTGGTTAAGATTGGCGATATCCATATCGTCATCAATCGCTATGGCGAGTTTTGGATGAAGGTAGGGGCTCGATAGTGCGGCCATTAATGCTGTTTTAGCCTGACCTGCGCTTTTTGGTCTGATCTTTATAATTACGGCCATAAGACCCGACACACCAAGGCACCTTACATCTGAAAGATCCATTCCTCCTTCGACCTTGGAAAGGTGCTCAAACAAGGCGGCCTCAATGCATGTACCCGTGATTGACTGAGGGTCAGTCATGGGTGCCCCGGAGTGCATTCCATAAAATATAGGATCCTTTCTATGGGTGATAGCTTTGACTACGAATACTTCTGTTGAACCTTCTTCTGCATATCCTCCTGTTACTTCCCCGAAAGGACCTTCTTCAGTCATCTCATCAGGTAAGATTTCTCCTTCTATAATTAATTCAGCGTCAGCCGGCACTTCCAGGTCACTTGTCTCGCATTTTACTAATCGGACCGGGTCCTCTAACAAACCTCCAGCTAAAGATAATTCATCGATCCCATAGCGAGTTGTGAAGCCTCCTGCATACAAAATAGCGGGATGTACACCAATCACCATTGCAACTGGCATCGGTTGAGTAAGGGCTTGGTACTTTTGATAAGTCCTCAAAGCGTGACGGGGACATATTAAAAACCCACTACGATCTGGTCCTAAAATCTGCTGTCGATGATATGACATGTTTCGAGTCCCTGTTTCTGGATCTTTGATCACAGCCATACCGGCAGCTATGTAGGGGCCGGGATCATTTTCAGAGGTCCACATGGCAGGAAGTTTGGTTAAGTCAGCGTCATCTCCAGTGAGAATTATGTCTTTTACGGGCGCTTCGTTTGCCTCAATTAAAACTGGTTCTAAGGGTTCTTTAATACGCTGAACTACGGTGGGTATCACTTCATCTTCTGATACGCCTAGACCAATAGCCCATTTACGACGGTCCGTGATAACCTGGCTGGCTATTCGCCAACCAGGAAAACCAACAATGTTAGTAAACAGGGTTGACTTTCCGAATTGGTCATAAGTTTTCCAACCAATAGCTGAAATATTATCGGTTGGACTCGCTGGTTTCTCTACACGAACGAGCTCACCTTGCTGCTCAAGATTCTGAACATGGCCACGAAATGATTGGTCGCGCATTACAGTGTCACCCTAGTTAAGAAAAAAGATTATCTTTATCTTGCTGAGTAGAACAAACGAGTGCAACTGCACGTGTCTGTTCTCTTGATGGTATTGACGATTATTTTTTGAATACATTTTGTTTTTTTTGTAGATCTTTTTTACCTAATTAAAATATATAGATAGCCAACCATTTTCTATATCAGTTTTATACTCTAAAATAATATTTTTTCTGAAAGAGAAAGATATCTAAATGACAACTTCGTTTAATCCACCCATTAGAAAACTTATGGGACCCGGGCCTTCTGATGTTCACCCTAGAGTCCTTGGTGCGATGGCACGTCCCACGATCGGCCATCTCGACCCAGAATTTTCTCGTATGATGGAAGAGATTAAAGATTTGCTCCGATACGCATTTAAAACAACAAATTCGCTGACGATACCGGTTTCCGGTCCCGGTTCTGTAGGAATGGAGACTTGTTTTGTGAACCTTATTGAGCCCGGTGATAAAGTTATAGTTTGTCAAAATGGGGCATTTGGCGGGAGAATGAAAGAAAATGTTGAGAGGTGCGGCGGCACCCCTGTGATGGTCTATGATGATTGGGGCAAACCAATAGATGTTAAAAAAGTAGAGGATGCATTAAAAAATAATTCTGATTCAAAGGCATTAGCCTTTGTTCATGCTGAGACCTCAACCGGAGTACAGTCTGACGCCGCGCGAATTTGCGGGTTGGCAAACGAATATGGAGTATTATCGATAGTAGATGCTGTGACCTCATTGGGAGGAATTCCTGTTCTTACTGATGATTGGAATGCGGATGCTATCTATTCTGGTTCTCAAAAATGCCTTTCATGTATGCCGGGAATTTCGCCCATAACTATTAGTAAAAGAGCGGCTGACGTTATAAGAAGTCGAAATCACAAGGTACAAAGTTGGTTCATGGACTTAAATCTGGTTATGGGCTACTGGAGTGGTGAAGGTTCTCGTGTTTATCATCACACAGCGCCAATTAATCCGCTATACGCCATCCATGAGGCCTTAGTAATGTTGGCGGAGGAAGGTATTGAGCAGGCATGGGAACGCCACGCTAAAATGCATCGAGCTCTTAGAGAGGGGCTAGAGGCTATGGGCTTGTCACTAGTCGTTGAAAAAAAATACCGTCTTCCTCAATTAAATACGGTGGCTATACCCGAAGGGGTAGATGAATCAAAAGTTAGGGCTACCCTATTGTTGCGTTATAATTTGGAGATTGGTGCAGGTCTCGGGGACCTTGCGGGAAAGGTTTGGCGTGTCGGTCTAATGGGTCAAAGTTCAAAAGAGGAACACGTGACCCTGTTCTTGAGTGCCATGGAAGATGCTCTTTTGCAACAGGGCGCTACAATCAAGACTGGTGTTGCTTTGCCGGCTGCACGTACTGTCATTCAATAGTATTAGTCACCCATGGAAACCGAAATATTTAATCAAGGCGGTTATCGCTTTATTCGCGGACCATTTCAATATTCTGGAGGGGTCTCTGCTGAACCGGGATTCTGTATTGAACGAACCAAATTCAAAAACTTAGTGCCAATTAAAATAGGTTTCAAACGTATAGCGGATCATTTGATTGGGATTGGCCGTCCTTTAACCGCACTCTGCGCATGTGAGTTACGTTCGCCAGAGCCATTTACGGAAAAGGGGTTTAATGATTTTAATAGAATATACGTAGAAACGCTCGCAAACTGGGGTATCTTTCATAATGATGAAAATCCAGTCGCGAGGTCTAATGTTTGCCCAGAAGTTGATCCTCCGTTGGAACCATGTTTTGCGGCCTTTTCATACACCGTTCCCGACGTAAAACATAAAACAAGCTTTGTAATTTCAGGTTCCGCAGAAGCACCAGAGGGATTGGGGGGCTATGGTGAAAGAATAATACGGTTAGGCGATCAATCAAGAAATGCGATGCACGAAAAAGCAAAGTACGTCCTTTCTGTGATGGAATCCCGGATGGCCGCTCTTGAGAAGAAATGGAGTGATGCAACCGTAACGCAAAGTTATACAGTTTACAATTTGTATCCGTTTTTAGCGGACGAAATAATATCCCGAGGAGCAGCTAGAAACGGACTCACTTGGCATTATGCCCGTCCACCTGTAGAGGGGCTAGATTTCGAGATGGATGTTCGGGGTGTCCCAACCGAAAAAGTAATTTGATCTTTTTATATCAAGAATCAGGTGCGCCATAGTAAAGCATGACGGTGTGTTTTGCCTCCGCAAAGAATAACCAACGCTCTATCATTGTCCCCACCATAACAAAAATTACGGCAAGTATTGCTCCCGGTATTTTAATCCAAGGTTCAGACTCAACGGTAATTAATGCAAGGCTCCAAGGAATAAGAAAGTAGGTAAAAAATGCCCATCGACGTAATTTCTCTGCGTGTTTTCGAGCGATATTGAATCCCATCTCCTGTTGCACATAATTTTCTTGAGTGTTGGGGGAATCAAGCAGCTTTACTTTACCAAGCTTGCCAAGTCCAGTTGCATTCTCTGGAGGCACCCAATTAGGAGAGGTGTCTAAAAATATCCAATATTTCCGTTTTATCCATAATGCAAGAATTCCCGTGATAACAACAATCATCCCAATGCCTGGTGTATGTAAACCAAATAGATGAGCAAGAAGATTGAACCAAATGCTTCCAGTCCATAAAGAAAACGCGAGATATACCCGAACGGTGTGACGATTAAACCAAGCGCGGACAGTACGAAGTGTGGCATAAATCATAGAAGTGGCGTACACGGTCAGGACGGCAAAAAGTATTGTTAAAACCGCCATCAGCCGCCATGCGCCACCATGATTTTCAAAAATTACCCAGCCTATTGCGAACAGACTAAATGGGAAAAATCCGGCGATAGCTAAAATACCCTCTCGTGATAGCCAGGAAGATCGCCACTGAGATAAAGCCCGCCAGGCTCTTTCTGGATGCCCAAGATGGTATGTGGATGCAAATAACCCACTAACTATCATAGAGAATGCGAACAAAAATCCGGTAAAACCAAACCATCGAACAGGGTCGATCCATTGCGCAGCTGCGAAAAGGCCCATGATAAAAAGTAGACCATATCCGGCTCCAGAAAATGTTGTGAAAAAGATTACAGAATAAGCTGGGTGCATGAACGTTTCTAAACCTTAATTACCTTGTGAGTATTTTATCAATCCAGCGAAATAGACCGCCGGCTTCTTCATTCTCTGTTCGGGCCGTAACTGGTGTAAGACGTTTTGGCGTTTTGTTCTCATAGTCCGCACTTTTAGGTCGAGGCGGTAGATATTTATTTACTGGTTGGTAATGTAATTCTGGCATGAGATCGTAACCCTGGCGTTCTTCAACCATCCGAGAAACCTCAGAATTCGGATCGCCAAGGTCACCAAAATGTCGCGCGTTAGCTGGGCATGTAGAAACACAAGCTGGCACTCGATCGGTCTCTTCAAGATTTTCATTATAAATCCGATCTATGCACAAAGTACATTTTTTCATTACACCAGAATCGCCGTCATATTCGCGTGCTCCGTAGGGACAAGCCCAGCTGCAAAGTTTACAACCAATACAAATATCCTCATTAACGAGCACAATGCCATCTTCGGCTCTTTTATATGAAGCGCCTGTTGGACAGACTTCTACGCAGGCAGGTTGTTCACAATGTAAACATGAGCGCGGAAAATGTACTGTTCGGCTATCTGTTCCTTCCCCACACTCAAATGTATGGACGCGATTGAACCAAACACCATCTGCATTTGCTCCAAATGGATCGTTATCGGGCAGCGGAGCTGAATGACCGCTAGTATTCCACTCTTTACAGTTCACAGCGCAAGCATGGCAGCCAACACAAATATCTAAATCGATAACTAGACCAAGCTTCTTGCCGGAGGTGTTTTTTGGAATGTCAGTCATTTAGATTTTTCGGGCCTATGATTTTTGGAATACATTCGTCCATATCGTAAAATTTTTGGCCTCTTGGGCAAAGCCTTCGGAGGATGTAAGGTGTCAAACTGAGGCTCACTGGTATCATTCTTTTCTCCATCAGCTTTTTCAATGCGGACCCTCAAATCGTACCATGCGGCCTGACCGGTTATTGGATCCGAATTGGCATAACGAAACCCGTTTCCCTTTTCTGGTAATAATTCGGAAATTACATGGTTAAGCAAGAAACCTTTTTTAGACTCAGGTGAACTTGGATCTAAATTCCACGCTCCGGATTGTTTACCTATCGCGTTCCAGGTCCACACTGTTAGGTCGTTTACACCCTCCATAAGCTTAACCTGTGTTTTAATTCTGTTGTGATGGCTTATTACCCACACCCAGTCGCCATCCTCAATTTTATGGGTTTCTGCTGTTTTACGACTTATATAAAGAGGATTTTTCCCGTGTATTTGTCGCAGCCATGCATTTTGTGATCCCCAGCTATGATACATTGCCATCGGGCGCTGGGTTAAAGCATGCATTGGATAGCTGTCGGTATTGATAGTTTCTCCTTCGAAGGGCGGATACCATATCGGTAGTGGATCAAAATATTTTTCAATTCGCTCTCGGTGTTTGTCTGGCGGTTGTATTTTACCATGCCCTTGCGCAGCTAACCTAAATTTCTGAATAGGTTCTGAATATACTTGAAGGATGATCTGATTGGATGCGCCAATAAAACCCACAGATTCCGCATATTCCAAATAATCACGGTTCGCATGCTTAAAATAATGCTGTTCTGGTGGAAGCTTATGTTCCCAAAAGCATCCATTCTCGATGTACTGGTCCAACTGGTTTTTATTAGGGGCGCCCGTGCCATGACTTTTACCGTCTACACCGCGCCAACCGGCAAGTGAGCCAATTCCTGGGGCCCTTTGATGATTAACTATGTAATCCGGGTATCCTCCGGGGTATTTGGGAGTTCCGTCTTCATTTGTTAGACCCGGTAAATTAATCCGTGCACCCAGGTCAATCAAGACACTTTGAAAAGGGCGAACATCTCTGTCAGGTTTTACAACTGGCTGGCGAATAGAATCAGCCGCGGCTTCTGCACTACAGATGGGTCTATCTAAAAGGGAAATACAATCCCAACGTTCCAGGTATGTGGTGTCGGGTAAAACTAAATCAGCGTAAGCTACCATTTCTGAAAAGTAAGCATCTGAATACAAAATTTTTGGTATCTTATAATCGCCGGTTTTTTCATCTTTGGCAGTGAGCATTTCTTTAGTTCCCGCAGTATTCATTGAGGAATTCCAGCTCATGTTAGCCATATACATAAACAAAAGGTCGATTGGGTATGGATCTTGATTGTGCGCATTAGTAATGACCATATGCATCATGCCATGCGCCGCGATTGGAGCTTCCCAAGAAAATGCATGGTCAATTCGTCGTGGTGTGCCATCCTCGTTGACCAATAAGTCCTCTGGACCGGCTGGAAACCCTAAGGGTGGTCCAGCCATGGGGGTTCCCGGTTTGACCTGGTCTTCTTTACCTGTTGGTTTTAAGGGTGGGGGCACTGCTTTCGGAAAAGGTGGTTTGTAACGGAAGCCGCCTGGGCAATCTATACTTCCCAACAGAATTTGAAGCAGATGAAGTGCTCGACAAGTTTGAAATCCATTTGAATGCGCTGAAATACCACGCATTGCGTGCATAGACACTGGTCGGCCTATCATTTTTTCATGCTGACGGCCGGCCCAATCTGTCCATGGTTGGTTGATTTCAATCTCTTGTTCAAACGCAACTTCCGCAATTTCAGCAGCAATTCTGCGAATGGTCGAAGCAGACACACCGGTTTCTTTTTCTGCAATTTCTGGTGAGTACTTTTCCTCGAGATATCTTGCTGCCATTAAACTAAAAGCTGGAACCGCTACTCGAGTATCATCTATTTCAAATGAACCCGTTAAAGCGGGAGAGACGCCGGCAAGTCGGGCATCGGCAATTTGATTTGTACCTGTATCCCAACAAACTGGCTCTCCGTCTATACCTTGAGCGAACAGCCCATCATCAGAACCACCTGGATTTTGTATAACGAGCCAAGGTAAATTGGTGTACCTGACCAAGTAATCAAGATCAATTTTATCTGCCTTTAAGAGTTCGTGGACTAATGCCAGAATGAACTTGCCATCCGTACCCGGACGAATTCCTATCCATTCGTCAGCAATTGCCGAGTATCCTGTTCGTATAGGATTCAATGAAACAAACTTTGCCCCATTCTTCTTGATGGTAGATAAACCTGCCTTAATGGGGTTACTATCGTGATCTTCGGCTACACCAAACATCAGCATATACTTGGTAAGTTCCCAGTCAGGTTCTCCAAATTCCCAAAATGAGCCCCCAATGGTATAAATGCCCCCCGCTGCCATATTTACAGAGCAAAAGCCTCCGTGGGCGGCATGGTTTGGCGTTCCGAACTGGCTAGCCCACCAGCCAGTAAGAGCTTGGCTTTGATCGCGGCCAGTAAAAAAAGCAAGTTTTCTAGGGTCTGATGCTCGAATATCCCCCAGCCACTTGCTAGCAAGTTCTAAAGCTTCTTCCCATTCAATTTCTTCAAACTCTGCTTTACCACGTTCTCCAACCCTTTTAAGTGGTTTGGTAAGGCGAGCCGGAGAGTAATGGTTCATGATGCCCGCTGACCCTTTGGCACATAATACACCTTTGTTTACGGGGTGATCGCTATTACCTTCAATATACCGAATGCCACCATCTTTCATGTGTACCTTAATTCCGCATCGGCAGGCACACATGTAACAGGTTGAATATTTAATTTCATCGGAGACTTTAGGTGAGGTATTAATCTCTTCTATTGGCTCAAAGTAACCGCGTGTCATAAAATAAACCTTTGTTTGCTGGTTAACTTGTTAAAAGAGAATAACGCTATCGTCAAACCCTTGAGAATAGTATTTTGATAACTATCATTGTTTTGTTTAATAGCAACAGAAGTGAAAATTTTTTTAATTAGTGTGAATTAAATTGAGAATATGTCTTTTAAGGTAAAAACATTTTTTGATATTGATACTAACAATGCGACCCATGTTGTGTGCAATGAGCAATCTGAAGATTGTTTGATAATCGACCCTGTTTTAAATTTTAATCTATCTGCTGGAAAATTTTCTTCAGCGGGAGCTGATAAAATTGTTTCTTTCATTGAAGATAATAATCTAAATGTTCAATGGATTCTGGAAACTCACATTCACGCTGACCACGTGACAGCCGCCGCTTATTTGAAACAAAAACTGGGAGGCAAGACAGGTATCAGTAGCAGAGTGTCGGAAGTGCAAAGATATTTTAAATCTTTTTACGACCTGGGCGATGAATTGGCTTGCGACGGCTCCCAATTTGATCATTTATTCGAAGATGGTGAAATTTTTTATTTTGGAGACATGGGGGTAGAGGTAATGCATACGCCAGGTCATACGCCAGCATGTGTAACTTATTACACTGATGGGAAAGCATTTACTGGTGATACATTTTTTATGCCAGATTCCGGAACTGCTCGTTGCGATTTTCCTGGTGGTAATGCCAATGAACTTTATAGGTCACTCCAAAAAATTTTAACTTTTCCGGCTGCAACGCGAATTTTTATCAACCATGACTATGGTTGTAATGGTTCTCGAGATTATTGTTGGGAAACCTCTGTTGGCGAACAGCTCAACTTTAATATCCATTTGGCAGAAAATAAAACGGAGGACCAATTTGTTTCAATGCGGACTGGACGCGATCAAACCTTGCCAATGCCAAGACTTATGTTGTCTGCCATCCAAATAAATATGAGAGGCGGACGTCTTCCTCCACCAGACAAAAGCGGTAAGTATTTTCTCAAAATTCCGGTCAATCCATTTTAATTTTAGCTAGTTTTTTGCCACCAAAGGTCTTGTGGGTTAATTGGCCAACATTCCCTGCTGACGCCGCAAAATTGGCGCGACAAATGATAGTAATGGGGGAATAATTAGCAGTGTAAGTACGGCTGATAGTGCTAGTCCTCCCAAGACTACTGACCCAAGACCACGATAGAGCTCCGAACCCGCCCCAGGCATGACTACTAGAGGCAACATTCCAAAAACACTCGTCAGGGTAGACATAAAAATTGGCCGAATTCTGTTTCTTGTTGCTTCGGCAATTGCTTCATATGCATTCATTGCCTGAACTCTAACGTGATACAAAGTCTGATGTACTAGTAAGATTGCATTATTGACAACTGTACCGACTAAAATAACAAAGCCAAGAAGCGTAAGCATATCTAGGGCCTGAAAAGTATAAATATTCAGGATTGAAAGACCCGCCACACCTCCTGCTGTCGCGAGGGGAACAGAAAACATAATCAATATGGGAAAGACAAAACTCTCAAATAAGATTGCCAATACCAAATAAACTACGGCAACAGCTATTAAAAGGTTCCATAACATTGCATTCCAAGTTTTATTTAACTCGTCAGCAGTTCCAGACAT
>DEBE01000152.1 GCA_002348425.1 Alphaproteobacteria bacterium UBA2964
CCGGTGCCCCCTATGACAGCAATAGTCGGTTTTTTTTCAGACAATGAATTATCCTTATGCGGTCGCGGCTAATGGTGCAGCATTAAAAGATATTCTTAATCTATCCTCGGTGACAGCGTTGTAAAGGGTAGTTCTCTGCTTGGGGTAACGGCCGGACGCTTCAATCATTCTTTCCATTTGTTCTGGATGTCGTTCCTGTCCATGTATTGTGCCGGCTGCGCGAGATATGCTTTCATTCATTAAGGTGCCGCCCACATCATTAGCTCCAGAATTGAGGCATGCCTTGACACCGGCATCTCCCATCTTAACCCAAGACACTTGTATATTTCGAATAAAGGGATGTAATACTATACGCGCTACTGCATGCATCAAAACGGCTTCTCGGAATGTAGGACCCGGACGGGCGCGCCCTTTCAAATAAATCGGAGATTCCATGTGGACAAAGGGCAAGGGCACGAATTCTGTAAAACCCATGGTTTTCTCTTGGAGAGCTCTTAAACGCAGGAGATGCCGGGCCCAGTTTTTAGATTGATCAACGTGTCCGTACATGATTGTGGCGGTGGTATGAAAGCCTAACCCATGGGCAGTTTCCATGATTGAGATCCATTCGTGTGTATTAAGTTTGTCTGGGCATAAAATAGTTCGAATATCATCATCTAGAATTTCCGCTGCAGTACCCGGCAGGGATTTTAAACCAACCTCTCTTAAACGTAGGAGGAACTTTTCAATCGTGAACCCAAGAGTTTTGGCACCTTGGCTGATTTCCAAAGGAGAAAAGGCATGAATATGGATATCGGGGGCTGAATTTTTTACTACTTCACAAATTTCTAAATAAGTTTCCCCCGTATACTCCGGGTGAATTCCTCCTTGTAAACAAACTTCGGTAGCACCGCGCGCCCAAGCCTCTTTGACGCGTCGACCGATTTCATGCTTGTCAAGCATGTAAGGTTTTCCACGCAGATTTTCATGAACTTTACCCTTGGAAAAGGCACAGAATGTGCACTGGTAGGAGCATATATTTGTGTAATTAATATTGCGGTTTACTACATAGGTCACAGTGTCGCCGATTGAATTCTTACGAATATTGTCGGCGGTTTTACATACATAATCAAAATCAAAATCGCGAGCCTCGAATAGCCTACAAATATCATTCTCACTTAAGGAATGACCCGCAGAAATTTTGTCTAAGATATTCTTTATATCTGGAGTGGCCGTCTTTCGTTTGCTCTTAAAAACTGGGCTGCGTGCATTTTTACCGGGTGCCCAATTCTCGGTCCTGGCCAAACCATCTGCGTCACACTTGCTTAATGCTCTGGCAGCTATTTCTGGTGTCATCCAGTCTGCATGTTCCCTGATAAATTTAGGATAAACGGCCAACCTTTCAACCAGTATCTTACCGTGTGCGGCCGATTGTTGGGCGAGTTGCTCGATTTCTGGCCAGTCAGCTTCCGGATTAACGTGATCTGGTGTTACAGGGGAAATGCCACCCCAGTCGTTTAGACCAGCGGCAATAAGTTCTGGATAGACTTCTGGGCTCAGGTTTGGTGGCGCCTGAATATTCATCTGCGAGCCGAGTATTAGTCGAGAGCAGGCAATAGTCCAAAGTAAATCATCAAGATTCGGTTCCGGTGCATCGGCCATTTGAGTTGCAGGTTTGGCTCTAAAATTCTGAATAATTACTTCTTGAATATGGCCGTATTTTTTGTGAACTTTTTTTATCGCTAATAAAGCTTGGAGCCTGTCAACCAGTCTCTCACCTATGCCAATTAAAATACCAGTAGTAAACGGGACCCTCGCCTGACCCGCCAAAGTCAAAGTTTTTAATCGAGCACGAGGCAATTTATCTGGTGATCCGTAATGCACCCCTCCTGGCTCGCAGAGAGCCGTTGCAACTGATTCTAACATCATACCCATGGACACGTTAACAGGCCGAAGAAGTTTAATGTCTTTCGAAGTCATGACACCTGGGTTGGCATGAGGAAGCAAACCGGTTTTTTCAATTACCGATTTACATGACGCAGCAAGATATTCGATGGTGCTTTTATATCCTAAATAATTAAGCGCATCTCTGGCTGCGTTATAGCGCAGTTCGGGTTTGTCTCCTAAGGTAAAAAGGGCTTCCTTACAACCTTTCTCCTTCCCCCTACGCGCAATTTCTATAACCTGATCAGGGAGAAGGTATGGTGTTTTTACCTTGCTCGGTGTGGTTGCAAAGGTACAGTAACTGCAACTATCCCTACATAAATTAGTTAAGGGAATAAATACTTTTCGAGAATAGGATAGGCGGTCAGCGTGGCCAAAATCCCGCAAAGCGGCGGCTTGCTCCATTAATTTATGGAGGGGTGTATTTAAAAGATAATCGCTAGAAATTTTTTTTTCCAAGTGATGCATTCCAATTCGGGTGACGTCGTTTAATAATACGACCATACTGCTGATCGACGTTTAGGAAAAGAAGGGTATGAGAGCATTTTAGATAAATGAATATAAAAAAGATTGCGGTTCTAGGGGCTGGACACGGAGGCTATGCCGCTGCGGCTGACCTAACTGCTCGTGGTTATGAGGTGCATTTACATGCGCGGCGCCAAGAAATCTTGGATCCCTTGCGAGATGAGGGAGGAATCAAGACAAACGGAATTCAAAAGGGTGTTTTCCCGATTGCTTTAGCCACGACTGAAATTGATAAGGCGATTGAAGGGGTGGATCTTATAATGCTGGTGGTGCCATCAGTGGCCCATGAAAACTATGCTAGGTTGCTTGCTCCAGTGTTAACTCCGGAGACCCCGATTTTTGTTAACCCCGGACATACAGGCGGAGCACTGCATTTCGTTCATGAGTTGAGAAAGGCGGGTTATATTGACCAGGTCAAAACTTGTGAGACTGTTACACTTACCTATATTTGTCGAAAAACCGCGCCTAATGCTGTCGACATATTTTCCTTTACAAAGAACCTGAAGTTTGCGGCATTTCCCGGAAAATTTGCACCTGAGATGTTTGAGCTTTTAAAACCCCTCTATCCGGAGATTACTCTCGTAAGCAGTGTCCTGGAAACCGCGCTTACCAACATAAATGCAGTGTTTCATGCTCCTGGGATGTTGATGAACGCAGGATGGATTGAAGATACTGGTGGAGACTTTTTATTTTACAGAGAGGGTATCACCCCTGCTATAGGCAGGGTAATAGCTGATCTCGATTCCGAAAGAATGGCAGTTGCGAAAGCACTTGGGGTCCCGACGGCGAGTTTTCTCGATAATTTCTACCAGGCCGGTTTAACTACGTTAGAAGCCAAGGAATCCGGAGATATTTCGAAGGCCTGCTATGAAAGCGAGGCTAATGTTAAGATTCAGAGCCCGTCGACGCTTGATCATCGCTATATTCATGAGGATGTCGGGTACGGCTTGGTGCCATTTGCGAATTTTGGTCGGCTTGTGGGGATCGAAACACCAACAATTGATGGAATTATTCATTTAACCTCTGAAATGATGGAAGTTCCCTATCTATCAGAAGGACTTTCTCTTAATGCGATGGGGCTCAGCGGACTTGATTTGGCCGCAGTTTGGCGCTTTGTTGAGGATGGAGAATGACAAAAAAAATTATTGAAAAGATAGCGATTTTTGGTGCTGGGGGTGGCGGCACCTCTGCGGCGGCCCATCTTTCCACTCTTGGTTTTGAGGTAAGGCTGTATAGCCAGGATGAAAACGCGCTCAAACCCTTACAAGAAATTGGCGGGGTTGAATTCGATGCCCCTTTTGGAAAGGGGCTCGCAAAATTAGCAATGATAACCAGTGATGCAGCCGCCGCAATGCAGAATGCAGATCTTGTTATGGTGGTCAGTCCAGCACATTTTCATGAGAAATGGATTTCCGCAGCTGCCCCTTATTTAAAAGAAAATCAAATACTTTTTGTGTCTCCCGGTCATACGTTGATGCTCATTCCTCATATTTTGCGATCGCACGGTTTGAAGAAACCCGTATTTTGCGAAACAGCGACGCTTCCTTACCTTTGTCGTCGGGTTGGACCGACGAAATGCCGTATTTCTCGCGTGTCTGATTTTATGGTTTTTGGCGGTTTTCCGGGTATAGAAAGTGAAAGGCTGTACCAAATTGTCAAGAGTGTTTATCCCTCAATCAGATTGTTTTCCAATGTTTTAGAAACGGTATTTCCATACGGTAATGCAATCCATCATCCACCGGCTCTTTTATGCAACGCTGGCAGAGTTGAGGCAACAGGGGGAAAGTTTCGTCATTATTTTGATGGTATTACGCCATCTGTGGGCAGGCTTATTGATGCCGTGGACCAAGAACGGTTGACTGTGGCAAAAGCCCTTGGAGCAGAAACTATGCCCTTTGTCGAATTATTTTATCGGATGGGTTATACAACTGAAGAAGCTAAGGCCTCGGGTCTTGCTTACGAGGCCTTTCATAGAAGTGAACCGGATAAATGGATACCAGCACCACCCAAACTGGATCATCGATACTTCTTGGAAGATGTCCCCTACGGCCACATAATATATTCTGAACTGGGTCGGTTAGCGGATGTTCCCACTCCGACCATTGATCATATTATCCACCTAGCCTCGGTGGCCCTAGGAAAAGATCTTAAAGCAGACGCATTGACCCTGGAGAAAATGGGTTTAGCTGGCGTAACAAAGGAAAAATTTCTTAGTCTAATTAAAAACGGCTTTGATGATTAGGGAGAAAATTTGATGGCGATAAGATTAGGTATGCGATTTGACGGGTTTGATCCTGTAGGGGAAACCATAGAGGTGGCAGCTCAGGCGGAGGAGGCCGGGGCAAATACTGTTTGGATGGCGGAACACCTTGGTTACCGGGAGGCAGCTGTCTCTTGCATGGCGTTTGCTCTTAAAACGAAACGTGCCATGGTAGTGCCTACCGCTGTAATGCCATATCTATGGCATCCCGTTCCTACAGCTATGCAGTTTGCTACTATGGCTGAAGCTGCACCGGGAAGAGTTGGCATTTGTATTTCGGTTGGAAATTTGCTTAATCTCAGAGAATCCGGTGTTTCACACCCTGAAAAGCCAGTTCGTGTTATTCGTGAATATGTAGAAGCCCTTAGATCATTGTGGGCTGGCGAGACGGTTGAACAAGAGGGTTTAATTTGGCAGTTGCGTGGTGCGCGCCTTGCTTTCAAACCACCTGGTCCGATTCCTATTTTTGTTGCGTCGACGGGGCCTCAAGTCCTCGGCTTGGCCGGGCGGATTGCAGATGGTGTTCTTTACTCCGGTGGATTATCTCTAGCTTCAATTCAGAAATGCGCTAAAAATGCGGAAGCCGGTATTGCTAAAGCGGGGCGCGACCCCTCAGAGGTTCGAAAAGCCGGGTTTGTTTACTTTGCCTGTTCGAAAAATGGTACTGATGCTATTGAGGCTAATAAGCGCAAAATTGCTTTCCTTTTCCGCAATTCCGCTCAAGCAGATAATATCGCCTCGGTGGATATGGAGATAGATCATGAGGCAATCATGTCGCTCGTCAGGGAACGAAAAATTGATGAAGCGGCAAAGATGATTCCCTCCGAAGCTGTTCCCATGTTTACTGTGGCGGGGACACCTGATGAATGTCGCAAACAGTTGCAGGCTTATATTGATGCAGGGGTTGATGAACCGGTAATAGAGGTTAGTGGAACGGAAGAGGAAAAAACCTTGGCATTAGAAGTAATTCGCGAATTTACTCAGGGGCAATAAAAATATCTGAAGATAGTTTTTAAAATCACTGAAGTGGTGTGGTGAATTTCTTGCAGACCAAAATATTAAAACACCTGAGGAAATTTTTCGATTCCGGCGTGGCAATGCGGTCCAATGATGTTCTGCAACAGTCAACTGATCCGGTAGAGATCGTCGGTATTTGTAACATCAGAGAGCAATTTAGTGCCATTTTTTGTAACGGCGACCATGTCCTTAAGTTGCAAACCGAAACCGTATCCGCTTTGGTAAACAAGGGGTTCAATACCAAGCACCATTCCCTCTTTTAGTTCATAATCCTCGTATTTTCCGAGATAAGGGTCTTCATGTAAATGCAATCCGATCCCATGACCAACGAATGAAATGGGCGGGAGTCTCAGTTCACTGAATTTTTCAATAAAACTTTCATACACACGTTTGGCGCTAGCTCCGGGTTTGATGGCATCAAGAACACGGTATTTACATTCAACTAAATTAGCCCATATATCCGATGCTTTTTTTGGAGGGTCTCCGACGGATGCTGTACGACAAACACCGGCGTGGTAACCATTGATTACTGAAAAGATTTCCACGCGGCATATATCTCCTTTTTCCAGTATACGGTTTGTTGGACCGACGTTGGGTAATTCTGATCGTGGTCCCGTTGCCACGATCATAAGTTTAAAATCTTGCGCGCCTTGTTCATAAACGGACCGGGTGAGGGCTGAGGCAATGTCCATTTCTGTCATGCCAGGTTTAACGGCATTGAAAGATGCGGCAATCGCAGTATCTGAAATGCGAGATAGACGATGGAGTAGTTCTGTCTCTTCGGGCGTTTTAATTTGTCGAAGGGCATCAAATATTTTATCAGCGGCGATAAAGTCGGCTTTTGGAAGTAGGGCATGAAGTTTTTTAAAGTCTGACATGGGTAAATAGGACAATTCAATTCCTACCTTGCCGAATTCACAACCAAGGTCGGTAATCAGCTGTGCCAATGTAGTCATAGGATCCTCGGTGAACTCCCCCCAAATTCGAATATCAGAATCAGGTAGTTTTTCCCGCACTGTAGTTTCTTCCATATCTACGGCGACAATTCCGGATGTTCCCGCCCCATTTACAGCGCATATTGCATGACGCCACCGCATAAGGGGCTGTGATGGCACAACGAAACCAGTACCATAGGCGAAATTCTCTGGTGAGATTGCAATCAGTAAATCAAGCCCATGCGCAGCCATCTCTTCTCTCTGTTTTTTCACGACTTCTTTGCGCATGTTGGTAGGTCCTTTTTTTATGTATGTTGTGGGATGTTCATTGCCAATTTCTTGAAAGATGTCCAATTATTCACTTATGCCGGGGATCCGCTAATCGTTTGACCAGTCGTCGGACAATTGTGCCGGCGACACGGCGGCGATACCACGGTTTTGCCGTTGTCGTCCGCATGGGTTTAGACACGCTCTGAACCAACTCAGCGATTTGATTTAGCAGTATGTCATCAAAAGATTTACCGTTAAATCTATTCAAATTTTCTAATAGTTGAGGGGAGGGATTTACGGCGGTAAGCCCGATCCTAATTTCTTCCACTACATTACCTGTTTGTTTAAGCCAGACTGCGGCTCCTGCAAGCGGAAAATCAATAGACCCTCGAATTCGTGCTTTTTCATAAGAACTCCTAGCGTTGGGCTCTTTAATTGGTATATGTATAGAGAATAGTAATTCACCGGATTTGAGCGCCAAATGGTTCATACCATCGTCTTTATAGAGTTGTGCTAATTTAATTCTTCTAAATCCATCGGTACTTAATAAATCTACTTCCGCATTATGAACTAGTGCGGCTGGTGCGACGTCTCCGGAGAAACTTGCAAAACAGCGATTGCCACCAGGGGCAACATGACAAACTTTTCCGCGTTCCTTGAGACAATAGTCATTAGATTTACGCCACCACTCTGACTGGTTGTAGAAGAGGCAGCGTGTATCCAAGCAAAGATTACCACCGATAGTTCCATAACTTTGATGGGTCGGGCCGGCTACGGCGGCCGCCGCCTCAGCAATAGCATTGGCATTTTCTATAATGTTTTTGTCGTTCGAGAGTTTATCTAGTGTGACGGCGGCGCCAATATGAATCCCGTCATCATCTACTGTAATCGACTGGAGTTCTTCAATGCCGGAAAGCTCAATAAGTGCAGGAGGGTGTTCGATACCACGGCGGATATTTACGATAATATCGGTGCCGCCCGCGACATAGCGAGCACCATCATTCTCTGCCATAAGTTTTAAAGCATCTTCTATATTTACCGGACGGTGAAGAATAAAGTCTGGCATTAACTCCATTATAGGCTCAACTCCCGTTTTCCTGATTTGGATTTTTTACGTTTCTTTTTTTCAAGAAGTTCCATCAAGCGGTCCGGCGTGATTGGTAATTCATTTATCCTGATGTCAAGTGCATCCGCGATGGCGTTTGTTAGTGCGGGCAGAAAACCGGCGAGTGAAGCCTCACCCGCCTCTTTGGCCCCAAAGGGACCGTGAGGGTCGATGGATTCCACAATATTTACATCTATTGGGGGGCTCTCGATAATTGTGGGCACCCGATAATCAAGCATGTTCCCAGTGATACCTAGCCCATTATGGTAACGTGTCTCCTCAGAAATGGCCTGTCCCATACCCATCCAGACCGAACCTTCTATTTGACCTTCCACAGAGAGGGGATTTAGAGCTCTTCCACAATCATGGGCCACCCAAACCTTTTCAACATGAATTTCCGCCGTATCCGGATCAATAGAGACCTCTACAACTTGTGCTGCATAGGAAAAAGCCATTGTTCCCCCAATGGCCGCACCACGATATTTATCTCCACCCCAGCTTTCGGGAATTGTATCAAAATTACCCTTTGCCGTAATTGTCCCTGTACCTTCGAGAGCCGCAGAAACGACCTCCTCAAAAGTCATGCCCTGATCTTGGGATCCGGCACGATAAATTTCCCCCAGACATTCAACATCTTGCGGCCGCACGTCCATCTTTTGCGCTGCGGCTTCAAGGAGAATAGCTTTAAGGTTTGTTGCCGCATCTATGGCGGCGTTGCCAACCATATATGTCACTCGTGATGAATAGGCGCCATTGTCCTTGGGTGTTAACAGGCTGTCGGACGTAACAATTCTTATGCGGGTCACATCCAGCCCGAGTACTTCAGCTACGCATTGGGTAAGGATAGTGCTAGAGCCTTGTCCAATCTCTGGTGCTCCGGTGAGAATTGTTAGGCTTCCATCAAAATCTAGCTTAATATTTACCGTAGCATGTGGCTCTCCTGTCCAGTTAACCGGTTTTGAAGCGCCACTGACATAGTGGGAACAAGCCATACCTAATCCGCGATTATCCGCGGTCTTGCCTTTGCGTTCTTTCCAGTTACTTTTTTTTTCGACAATATCTAGGCACTCAGGGAGCCCGTAACTGTTAACCATGAGATCGTTGGCGGTAAAAGTTGGTGCTTTTAGAAGATTTTTTCGACGAACCTCAAATGGGTCTAGACCGAGTTCGATCGACATTTCATCCATCAGGCTTTCGAAGGCAAATCTTACATTAACGGTTCCATGGCCTCTAAAGGCCCCACAGGGTGGGGTATTTGTCAGGACTCGGTAGCCATTGTATCGCGCGTTTTGAATGTCATAGAGGGCAAATACCATGGATCCCGAATATAGAATAGTGACCGTACCATAGCCTGCATAAGCCCCTCCTCGTTGAATCGTTTTTGTGTCAACGGCCGTTATTCGACCTTGCCTGGTCATCCCGATTTTAAGGGTTGTTTTCTGTTCGGGGCGCCCTCTGTGGGTAATAAAGGTTTCTTCACGGCTTAGCGTTATAGCAACCTTGCCATTGCACTTTCTTGCAAGAGCAGCAGCGATTAATTCAACATGCAAACACTCGGTTCGGGAACCAAATCCCCCACCAATGTGAGGCTTTATTACTCTGATTTTTGATCGCTTCATACCCAGTGTCTGTTCAAGCATTAGGTGCACATAATATGGGACCTGAGTAGTGGCATAGACTGTTAGATCTTCTCGTTCCCCATCAAACATGGCTAGCGCAGCATGTGGTTCTGTCTGAACCTGACAGACCTCGGCACAATTAAAAGTACTTTCGCAGACCAAGTCAGATTGATCAAAAGCCTCATCTACTCCGCCAAGGTCATATTCAACGTGCCGCTCAACATTATTAGGTCGCTTTTCATGAAGTGGGGTGACATCATTTGCCATGGCTGCTTCTGCTGTGAAGTAGGCGGGGAGCTCTCCATATTCGAATTCTATAAGGTCAAGAGCTTTCTGCGCGGTTTTCGTATCAACTGCAGCGACGGCAGCGATGGGCTCGCCACGATATCGTATGCGGTCACGTACTATTGGCCATTCTGTGCGGGCAATTGGTAAGACCCCAAACTGGCCGCTAAAATCCTGACCGGTGACCACAGCTGAAACGCCAGGAAGTGATTCAGCTGCAGCAGTATTAATGTTCAACAACTCGGCGTGTGCTACTGGGGAGCGTAAAATTCGTCCAACCAACGCCCCCTGCTCGATTTTATCTGCAGTGTAGTTCGCTTTGCCGGATACTTTTTCCGGTCCATCGACAAGTGGCATGGGGATGCCGATTGATTTTGTAGGTTTGACATCCCCTGTTTTGGCATTAAAAGTTTCTTTCATAACCCATTTGCCTTTGATGCTATCTCTTTTATAGCGAATTCAACTGATTCGATTATTTTTACATAACCTGTGCACCGACAGATATTTGCTGCCATTCCTTCTCTGATTTCTTGTTCGTTAGGCGCAGGATTCTCACGAAGTAAACCCTCTGCAGCCATAATCATGCCCGGAGTACAAAAACCACATTGGGCTCCCAGCTTTTCATGGAAGCCACGCTGAATAATTGAGAGTCTACCTCCTGTTTTCAAACCTTCAATTGTCTCAACCGCAGAGTTTTCACATGTGGATGCTAGTGTTAGGCATGCGTGCCTTGGTTTATTATTGATCAGGACAGTGCAACAACCACATTCTCCGCCGTCACAGCCTATCTTAGTACCTGTCAGGCCTGCAATTTCGCGCAGAAAGTCGACAAGTAACATGTTATCGGGAATTGCGTCCACGCGATTGCGACCATTTAGCGTCATGGAGACAAATTTTGTCATTAGCCTCTCCCTCAAGCAGGGCATGGTTAGGAAAGGTTTGATATCATATTGTTGAGTAGTCAACAATCGAATTATCAACTAAATAGAGACATGGTGCAGCATCCGGTAATTTTCTCTTCTTATGTCCTTGTGGGTTTTTAATAAGGTAGGCAAATTAAACGGAATGAACGAGGACTAAGCATGACAGATCTTAGAATGGTGCCAAACGAGATAGAGAAAACAGTCGGGCTTCACTTTAAGGAGGCATTAGGGACATGGGCAAAAATAGCACTATTGAGTTTTGGTGGGCCGGCTGGACAGATAGCATTAATGCATCGAGTTCTAGTCGAAGAAAAAAAATGGATAAAAGAGGCTAGGTTTCTCCATGCCCTGAATTATTGCATGCTTTTACCCGGCCCAGAAGCGCAGCAACTTGCTACTTATATTGGATGGTTATTGCACCGCACTTGGGGTGGAGTGTTAGCGGGAATTTTATTTATTCTTCCCGGTGCAATCGTAATTTTATGTCTCAGTATTCTTTATGCGGGTTTCAGTGATCTTTCCATAGTTAAGGCTAGTTTTTTTGGGATTAAGGCGGCCGTACTCGCAGTAGTCGTGCAAGCGGTGCTCCGGATTGGTCTGCGCGCCTTAACCAATGTATTGATGATTTTTATCGCCTTTATTGCATTTGTCGCTATTTTTTTCTTGGCGGTGCCATTCCCAATTATAGTCGCTGTTGCGGCTCTTATTGGTTTAACCGGTCGTTATCTGAAACCGAGTTTGTTTAACCCTAGTAAAATTGAAGATAAACCAGAACTGACGAAACTCGATTCAATTGATAAGGCCGGCATGGAGGGGAAACTCGTTCATACCCAGCCGTCTTTGAGAAGGGCTTTTAGGGTATTGGTAACCTGTCTTTCTCTTTGGTTTTTACCCGTGCTTGTTTTAGTTTTCTGGCTCGGTATCAATAATGTCTATACTCAGGAAAGTTTGTTTTTCAGTAAGATGGCGGTAGTGACCTTCGGTGGCGCTTATGCCGTACTTGCCTATGTTGCTCAACAGGCTGTTCAGACATACGAGTGGCTTTTGCCTGGGGAGATGCTCGATGGACTTGGAATGGCGGAAACTACACCAGGGCCTCTGATTATGGTTGTCCAATTTGTTGGGTTCATGGGCGCTTACCGGAACCCTGGTATTATGGATCCGGTGCTAGCGGGTGTTCTGGGTGCGGCGTTGACGACTTGGGTAACTTTTGTTCCCTGTTTTTTATGGATTTTTCTAGGTGGTCCCTACATAGAGTCTCTACGAGGAAATAAATTTCTGTCTGCCGCCCTTTCAGCAATCACAGCAGCTATTGTAGGGGTTATTCTAAATCTTGCCCTGTGGTTTGGCCTGCATGTTGTATTTTCGGAAGTAGGGGAGATGTCATTTGGTCCCTTTCAGTTTTACGTTCCCGTGTGGAATTCAATCCAAACTGCGGCGTTGGTTATTTCAATGGCCGCCATGATAGCAATGCTTCGCTTTAAAGTTGGAGTTATTTTGACTTTGTTGAGCTGTACACTGTTAGGCATTATCGCATTTTATACGGGTATATGAAGTTTATTTATTTTGTCATTCTTTCGTATATCTAATTCATAGGTTAAGGTTGGCCGTTAAAATTTTGTACAAGAAAGATCAAACGCATGGAGAAGCCGATATTACCACTTATTGTTGAACCAAAAGAACTGGAAGATAAAATCAGCCTCAAAGAGTTATTAATTGTAGATTTGAACGAGCCTAGTGTCTATGAGAGAGGACACATTCCCCGAGCAATTAATCTTCCATTCACCTCTCTAATTGCACCCCGCCCGCCTGCAATGGGTACAATTCCGAATGCTGAAAGCCTGTCAGCTACTTTATCCTCTATTGGACTCGATACGGGGAGGCACGTTGTTGCATATGATTCTGAAGGCACAGGAAAGGCTAGCCGTTTTTTGTGGACCTTAGATGTTGTAGGCCATCCCAAATTTTCTTTGCTTAATGGTGGTTTTCATAGCTGGGCTGGCGAGGGCTACCCACTAGAGATTGAAGTTAATGCCTCCAAACCCAGCGAATTTCGGGCTAAAATAGGTAACACTGCACTTGCCGGCAAAGACTATATTCTGGATCATCTGGGTGACGATGAGGTGGTAATATTGGATTGTCGTAGTCCCGCAGAATTTAAAGGTGAAGATTTAAGGGCATCACGAGGTGGACATATCCCTGGTGCCATAAATTTCGATTGGATGCTGGCTGTCGATCGCGATCGTAATTTTCGCCTAAAGGAAGCTGAGGAAATAGATAATTTGCTCATCCAACTTGGCGTAACCCCCGATAAAGAAGTAATTATGCATTGCCAGACACATCACCGCTCATCACATACCTACCTGGTTTTAAAGTCCTTGGGCTATAAAAACATTAAAGGTTATGACGGGTCTTGGTCGGAGTGGGGCAACGACCCGGATGTTCCAATTGAAAGCTGACAGGAGGGGCACAACAAATGGCAAAAAAATTTAAGCGAGGCTTTGTTGATGAAGAAGCTTTGAATGACCCTAAAATGATTGCCTTAAAGCAGCTATCTCCTCCGAAGACAATGCCATTTGGTATTACTAAAATTGGTCATGTAGTTCTGAATGTTAGAGATGTCGAACAATCTACAAAATTTTATACGCAAGTACTCGGGTTCCGTGTGTCGGATGTTTATCCCGAAAGTATGATGCCCGGCCGAATGGTATTTCTTCGATTCAATCGTGACCATCATGGAGTTGCATTGGTTGGCGGATCAGAAAGAGACGTCGATAATTCTGAGCTGCATCATATGGCTTTTGAAGTGGCGACGCTGGATGAGGTATTTCATGCACGGGATTATCTAGAAAAAAACGATGTCGACATTGAATTTTCTGGGCGACGGCGTGGCGGCTGTCAAGTTGCAATAGAATTTCGAGATCCGGATGGTCATTTCCTTGAAATTTATTGTCTCCTTGATCAGGTGGGACCTGATGAAGAGGCGCGCCCACCCAACGAATGGTGCCCTGTCGCCTCCCTCGAGCATGCACTTGACGATGCTCCACCCGGACAAAATGTGACGCTAAGAGATCCGTCACTTCGGCGTTAGAGGTAGAAAAAAATGGATGGCATTAGTCCAAGCGATGACAAGTTTATTGATCCGGTAAAATTTAAGAATAAAGATTTGACAATTAATGGTGAGCGTCGAGCTCGTGTTTCTTTATTAGAACTCAGGACGTTATGGGTTAATACGGGTACGCTCTGCAATCTGACTTGTAAAAATTGTTATATAGAATCCAGCCCACTCAATGATCGTTTGGTTTATATAAGCAAAGATGAAGTTAAATTGTTTCTTGATGAAATTCTTGAGGAGCAGTTTCCTACAAAGGAAATAGGATTTACTGGTGGGGAACCCTTTATGAATCCGGATTTCATTCCGATCCTGAAGTTGACATTATCAAGGGGTTTTCGCGTGCTAATTTTGACCAACGCTATGAAACCGATGCAGCATCAAAAAAATTCATTACTGAAATTAAAAAATAAATTTGGCGATCAGCTACGCATCCGAGTTTCGGTTGATCACTATACTAAGAATTTACATGAATCAGAACGCGGGGTTGGAAGTTGGCGATCTATGTTACGGGGCCTAACCTGGTTATCCATCAATAACTTTAATTTTGATGTTGCTGGACGGACCCCCTGGGGCGAGGGTGAAGAGATGATGCGATCTAAATATGGAAAATTATTCTCAAAATACAATATCGACGTTGATCATAATGATCCGGCACGCTTAGTTTTGTTTCCAGAAATGGATGAGTTACTTGATGCCCCTGAAATCACTGAACGCTGTTGGTCAATTCTTGGTGTTGATCCCAACGATATGATGTGTGCTAATTCACGGATGATTGTGAAACGAAGAGGGGCAGACAGGCCAGCCATTATAGCTTGTACCTTGCTGCCTTACGATCAACAGTTTGAGCTCGGAGAAACATTATTGACGTCTTCTAAATCCGTTTCACTTAATCATCCGCATTGCTCGAGATTTTGCGTATTGGGCGGAGGTTCTTGCACTAAAGGATAATAAAATCTCGCCAATATGTTTTTTGAACGACATATTTTACCGCGGATAGTAACTTAATTATTAAGATTTAGGGAGAAAGAAATGGCAGCAGATAACCGTTCAAGGGAAAAGTCATTTGTTTTCAATTTTTTAGATCGTAATGCGGTTGCAGTTGCAACGCTAGGTGACTCAATCTTCTATTTTGGTGAATTGGGTATGCAGGAAGTGGAAAGTGCCAAGCTCATGACCGAAACTCTCGAAAATGAGGGTTTCTCTGTCGAACGAGGCATCTCCGGGTTCCCGACAGGATTCTGCGCTAGCTATGGGGCAGGCGATCCAGTTATAGCGCTACATACTGAATATGATGCCAATCCGAATAATAGCCAAGTATCTGGCGAAACGGAGCAGAAGAACATAACCCCTTACGGACCTGGACATTGCGAGGGCCATAATTGTAATGCAGCCGTCATGGTATCCGGCGCAATTGCAGCTAAGTGTGCTATCGAGAAATTTGGACTAAAGGGCACTCTCAAAGTTTTCGGGGCACCTGGTGAAGAGCAATTAATTAGTCGGCCATATTATGTTCGCGATGGTTGGTTCGACGACGTTGATGTGGCCCTCCATGATCATATTGGTAGTGATATGGGAACAGTCTATGGTTTAACTCATTCCGCTGCGGTATCTGCATATTTCACTTTTCATGGCGAAACAGCGCATGCATCTACGGCGCCATGGCGTGCTCGCGATGCGTTAGATGGTGTCGTACTGATGGATATGGGTATGGCACAATTTCGAGAGCATATGGAACCAGAAATGCGGGCTCATCGTGTTATTAAAGATGGGGGCGATCAACCTAATACAATTCCAGCTAGAGCGACGGTTTGGTGGACCTTTCGCGCTCCAACAGCTGAAGGCGCACGAATTGTATTTGACCAAGGCAAAAAGATTGCCGAAGGGGCTGCATTAATGAGTAATACCGAAGTTGATATAGAAGTTATGAGTGCAGTTTGGCCGGTGCGAACAAATCAAGGGTTGGCAGAAGTAATTCAGAACAATTTGGAACTTGTCGGTGTTCCTGAATGGACAGCTGATGAACAAGCCTTTGCTCGAAAATTGCAGGAAGCGGCGAATGTGCGTGTTGAAGGTTTGAGAACTGAAATCAAACCGCTTCTCGGCCCAACCGAACAGCGGACTCCTTCTAACGATTGTGGAGATGTCTCTTGGAAGGTGCCAATGGGCCGTGTTGGCTTTCCATCAAATGTACCCAACGTACCTTTTCATCATTGGGCGGGCGGGGCCGCTCTTGCAACTACAATTGCTCACAAAGGTTCTGTGGCTGGTGCAAAGGTGTTGGCTGGCGCAGTAGTTGATTTGTTATCCGATCCCACTTTAGTGCAGCGTGCAAAAAAAACATTTGCTGAGGAAATTGGTGAAGTGATTTATAAACCGCTAATTCCGGAAAGACAAAAACCGCCGGTAGATTTGAATCGTGAAATGATGGAAACATTCAGGCAACCAATGAAAGCTCACTATATTCAAGAGAAGCCCCGATTTAACTGACCTTTTTAGCGGTCTTTATGAAGTATTTTTACTGTTTAGAAACGCATCTCGTAACGCAGGTTTTTGGACTTTACCCGAAGGTGTTTTGGCAATGTTATCAACGATTTTGACATATTTGGGTCTCTTGAATCGGGCAAGGTGCTCTAGGCAATAATGAGTGATTGCTTGTTCCGTTAACTCTTCTTCATCGCGCGGAACAACATAGGCGACGAGGGCCTCACCCCAGCGTTTGTCCGGGATACCAAAAACTGTACAATCGATAATGTTTTTGTGCTTCTCCAAAACAACTTCCACTTCCCTTGGGTAGATGTTTACCCCACCTGAAATAATCATATCCTTTGAGCGACCAACAAGCGTAATAAATCCTTCGGCATCCTTTTTTGCTAAGTCGCCGGTCCAGCCCCACTCATCTCCGAGCCTAAAGTATGTGTCGGTTTCCTGTTCATTTTGATGATATCCGGACATCAGAAAAGGTCCCCGACAAATGATTTCACCGGATTCTCCGTTGGGAACCTCCTGACCTTTAGCATTTACAAGCTTGATTTCAACACCGACTGCAGGACGTCCAACGGTGTCCTCCTTAGATCGAGGATGAAAATGGCTAAAAATGCAAATTGGCCCTGTTTCTGATTGTCCGTAGTGATTTGTAAATTTTGCGTGTGAGAGTTTCGCGCCCATTTCACGTATTAAGGCGGTAGGGCTAGTAGCGCCACCGCAGGCAATGTTTACCAAACTTTTTAGTTTCTCCAAATTAAAGTGATTGTCAGATAGAATCTGGCGCAATTGGACAGGAACCATGAATGTACAGCTTATACTATGCTTCTCAGTTTGATCGATGAAAGTATCGGGATCCCAACTGGAAAATAGAACAGCAGTTGCTCCTACAAAAAGGGCCGCCGGCAACCAAACAAGAGATCCCATAGTATGGTAAAATGGAGTGACCATCCCGACTATGTCTGAAGCTGTTACACCGTGCTCTATAATAGTTGTGTAGCAGCTTGCGAGGCGAGCTCGATGGCTGACTAATGTACCCTTGGGTATACCCGTCGTGCCTCCGGTGAAAGTTATCGCAAAATCATCGTTCTCGGAAAGGTCTAGAATTGGGGCTTTTTCTGATTGAGACCGAATTACCCGATTGAAAGAAAACCAACTATCTCTTTGAGGTGATCCTATAACAATAACATGCTCTAGTTTTGGTATAAGACTTATTATCTTGGCGATATTTTCTTGAAATGGTTCTTCAACCACAATTAGGCGAACACTCGCTAAATTTAAGATATTTACGAGGTCATCCGAAGTGTAACTTGGTTGCAAGTTCACCATAATTGCCCCGGTTTGCGCGCTGCCAAAATGGGCAATGACGTACTCCGGGCGATTTCGGGACATAATGGCCCAGCAAACCCCCTTGCCAATCGCAAAATTGAGTAGGGTGTTGGCAAATTGATTTGCAGATGTGTATAGACTTTTATATGTGATCTTTGTCTTTCCAGCGATCAAGGCGATACGTTTGGGATGACGCTCCGCACTAAGCCTGAGTATATCTCCAGTGAGCAAAATTCATTAACTCCGATAAAGCTATTTACTTTGGCATTAATATCTTATCGTTAATTATAACGTGCTGAACAGTGCGCTGACCAATAGTGAGTAGAATTTTTCTGCATGGCGGGTAAACTTATGGTTAATTACAAAGAAAGTTTTGAATTTTAAATCATCGAAAGCAGGTCTGCGATGGAACGTTCGTTCAAGAAAGAGGTGGAGACACTTCGTGCTGGTGCAGGCGATATGTTTCATGGTGAGGGTATTTTGGCTGTCACCAAAGCATTACTTCAGTCTGGTGTATCATATGTTGGTGGTTACCAGGGCGCGCCGATTTCCCATTTGATGGATGTCTTGTCGGACGCAGAACCACTACTTGATGAACTCGGTGTTCACTTCGAAGTTTGTGCTAATGAAGCGTCCGCTGCTGCCATGCTTGCGGCATCAGTTAACTATCCAATTCGGGGAGCTGTTACCTGGAAATCGGTGGTGGGCACTAATGTCGCAGCTGATGGCTTGTCAAACCTTGCCTCTGCGGGTGTGAAAGGTGGAGCTTTGATCGTGGTGGGTGAGGATTATGGGGAAGGGTCAAGCATTATACAGGAGCGTACTCACGCCTATGCGATGAAATCATCTATGTGCTTGCTTGATCCCCGACCTGATTTGCCGACAATAACCCGACTGGTCGAAGAAGGTTTTAAACTGTCTGAGGCCTCTAACATGCCCACCATTTTGGAATTAAGAATTCGTGCCTGTCATGTTTATGGGCATTTTGATGC
>DEBE01000033.1 GCA_002348425.1 Alphaproteobacteria bacterium UBA2964
CCGCTAGACCAGGTATCATCGATAATTACGACACAATCTCTTTTGTGTGCTTCTTGTGCAATCGCTTTTATATCCTGAAGTTCAAAAGTCAGAGACCCTGGGGATTCCGTATAAATTATTTTGGTGTTATCTTGAATGAGGTCGCGTATTTCTTCGCCTATTGTGGGGTCATAATAGGTCGTTGAAACGTTAAATCGACCAAGAAAATTATTGCAAAAATTTCTGGTGGGGCCGTAGACAGTGTCGACCATGAGTACGTGATCTCCGGCCTCCAGATATGCCAGCATTGCCGCGTTAATTGCCGCTAATCCAGAACTCATACAAACCGCTCGATCTCCTCCTAAAAGTTCGGCTGTAGCAACTTCTAAAGACTGGTGGGTTGGTGAGCCTTGTCGGCCATAAGTAAATACATCCAGCTCCCATCTTCTGGTACGACGTTCACGAAATTCTTCCAGGGTTGGTGCGACGATAGTGGAGGCGTGATAGACCGGGGGATTAACAAATCCATAGTTGCTATCGGGATCCCGGCCTGCCGTAGTTATGAGGGTATCTTGTTTTTTCTTCATTGATTAGACCAAAATTTTTTAAGTGGCTTAAGTTCTATACTGAAAATTTTATTATCTTGCTTAAAAGTAGTTGGTTGGCTTTGGTATTAATTTTTTTCGACAGGTAAATTTTTGTTGCTACCCCATTCGGACCAGGAACCATCATAGACGGACACCTTCTTTTTATTCAAGGCATACATTCCTAAGGCCAATACACAAGCCGTAACACCAGACCCGCAACTAGTAACCAGTGGTTTATCAATATCGATGCCGGCACGAGTAAATTCAGCAATAAGATCTGAATCGGGCAATATTGTTTTGGTTTTAGGGTCAATCAACCGATCAAAGGGCAGGTTTCGAGAGCTTGGTATGTGTCCGGGGCGGCAGCCAGGGCGCGGTTCCGGATCCTTTCCATGAAAACGACCCTCGGGCCTGGCATCGGTTATCTGTACTGAATTGTCGTCGGTGTATTTCAGTATCTGTTCTGCAGTTCTGAAGAAGTCCTTATTGAGGGTTCTTGAAAATTTTGTTGCGCGAACTTTCGGTGGTTTGTCGGTCAATGGGCGTCCTTCAGCCATCCATTTGGGCAGCCCGCCATCAAGAACGGAGACTTTCTCGTGCCCGAATGCCCTTAAAATCCACCAAGGGCGTGCAGCTGAAAATAGTCCCATTCCGTCATACACAACGACTGTACTTTCGTCGCCAATTCCGAGTTTCCTCATATCCGACTGGAACTGCGGAGTTGATGGTAATGTATGAGGTAGAGGACTGTTTTGATCAGCTATTTTGTCGATATTCCAAAAAACCGCCCCGGGAATATGCAAATCCTGATACTCCGCATACCCGTCTCTGTTCATAGTTGGCAAATACCAAGAGGCATCACATACACAAATCTCGGGATTGTCTATGTTTTCCTCAAGCCAATCGGTTGTAACCAAAGGATGGTTTTCAGATGCGGTCATATTCATCCCTTAGACAATTCGTTCGAAAGTGTCTATCTCGAATTATAAATGGTTTTAAGGTCCTTCTTATTAACAACTTTAACTGGGAACCGATAGTTATTTCTGAAGGATAGGATTTAAGAGTAAGTCCATTACCCGATCATGATTTATATCCGGGTTGCCCGAAATGTCCTGAGAGAGCATGATAGCAGGGTCTGAAAGAGATTGATTAAGAAAAGAGAGGATGAAGAATGCAACCTGTCCGTATGTTTTGTTGGCATTTTATGGCTTACCCACATCTACCTAAGGATTTTGACGAAAATAACGATAGTGGGTGGGTGACCGTACCCAACAAGTTATGGGACGGTGAAAAATCTCGAGGGCTCTACCAAGAATATCTGGGTCAGCTCGCATATGCTGATGAGCTGGGATTTGATGGAATGGTTCTAAATGAGCATCACCAAAATATTTACGGATTGATGCCATCGCCAAATATTTTGGCTTCAGCTCTGACTCAAATTACAAAAAATGGGAAAATTGTTGTCTTGGGTAATCTTCCGCCACTTTTCTTGAATCCGATGAGGGTCGCAGAAGAATACGCCATGCTTGATAACATGTCTGATGGACGACTGATTGCGGGTTTCGCCGTTGGCGGAGGGCCGGAGGCATTTAATTACAATGTCCCCTCTCCACAGGGGCGGCGGCGGCTTTGGGAGGCAATAGATTTAATTGTAAAAAGTTGGACCGACGATGGGCCTTTTGCTCACGAGGGGCCCTGTTATCCGATGCGTTATGTTAATATTTGGCCTAAACCACTTCAAAAGCCGCACCCAGAGGTTTGGGTTCCAGGGTCCCGTAGTGTTGAGTCTATGGGCGAAGTTGCCAAACGAGGTTATTGTTATTTTCTGTCTTCACGATCTCATGGTGGCGGTACTCGCATGGCCGCCAAAGAATTTGCAGGTGTAATGAAAGATCATGGCAAGACATACACCCCCTTTAAGATGGGAGTTCTTTTATCTGTGTATGTAGCCGAAACAGATGAACAGGCCAGAGCGGAGTCTGAAGAAGGTATCTTTTATTTTCTTAGGAATTGTTTGAAGGGACACTTGAGAAAGGAGGGACGATCGATGACATTTGGGCCGGGTGTACCCTCTCAATCCCTTCGTTCGTGGGAAGCGTTCTTGGATGCATCTAGAGCTGCCGCAGGGGGTGACCTTCTTGGTGATGCGAAAGATTGGGAAGATCTTGAAAGTAAGAATTCAATTATGGTCGGGAGCCCGGAGACAGTTAGAAAAAAACTTTGGGAATTCGTTGAGGATGCAAAGGTTGGCAATTTATTGATCCAGTTCCAGTTTGGTAACATGAAAGATGAATTGGCTCGAAAATCCATGAAATTGTTTGCGGAACAAGTAATGCCCGCGATGCGCCGCGACTCGGCTGATCTTTTTGCTAAGGACTTCCCAATGCTTGAGGAGATGGAGGCAGCGGAATGAGCCTCCATGATTTAAACGTTCAAGGCCGTAGCATTCAGATTTATGAAGGTGGGGAGGGTACGCCTGTACTTTATCTGCATGGGATTGCTGATATGCACGGGTTGAGTGATAAAAAAACCAATCTCATAGACTTGCTAGAGAAAAATTACCGAATTATTGCTCCGGCAATGCCGGGCTGCGTTGGTTCTGAAGAAGATAATAGCCTCGAGAATATTGATGATCTTCGTTTTCACACTTTAGAAGTAATGGACGAACTCGGCTTAGAGAAAGTTAACCTTGTCGGGAATTGTGTTGGTGGTTGGCTCGGTGCAGAATTGGCGGTGAATAATCCCGAGCGCGTAGACAAGCTCGTGTTAGCTGGCGCCTCCGGATTATTTGTCTCAGGTGAACAAATTGGTGATTTGTTTATGGCAGTGCAGCCTCTTAATGGAACAATAGATGATGTCCGCCATATGTTATTCAACGACGGCAATGGAGAGTTAGCTGGTGAATGGATCCCAGACCAGTTAACAGGAAAGTCACAGGGTATGCTTAGATACAAGATATTTAGATGTATCGCTCGTTTTGGTTTTAAACCGCCCTATTTTTACGATCCAAAATTAATTGAACGCCTTCATCGATTTAAAGGGAAATCCCTGATTATATGGGGTGAGAGAGATCAGTTTGTTCCCATGCGTCACGCGGAGGCTTATGAGAAAGGCTTTCCCTATAGTTCTACTCAAATCATTGGAGATTGTGGACACGCGGTTAATCTAGAGGCTCCACAATCAGTCTCTGATCTTATTTCTGAATTTTTTGGCTAAATATATTAGTTTTTAACGAGTAATGTATAGAAAATTTAATGGCTTTATTAATCGATTCACGAAATCTTTCGGGTCTTCTTTCTTTGGATGATGCCATCCACGCTGTCAGAAATGGTTTTAAAGATCAGGGAAGTAGTCCTTCCTTCAGCGCACCGAAAACCAGAATACAACACGAGGACCGCCGGATAACTGTTCACCCGGGAGGTTGCCCCACATTGGAGGTTTCCGGAATGTTCATACATGCGGAGAGGTTTACATTTAAAGGCGATGCGCAACAATATAATGGTGCAGGACGAAGGGTATATGTCGTTTATAACTCCGAAACGGCGGAATTAAGAGGCATCATTGTCGGCTCTCTGCCCTTATATCCATTCGATACATTTGAGGAAACTTTTGGCACTGAAACCTCGATCACTAGTGCGGTCGGCACGGACCTGATCGCACGGGATGATTGCAGGGTTCTGGCGTTATTAGGCACCGGCCTTCAGGCACGAAGACACCTCGTCGCAATGGCAAAAATTCGACCAATTGAAGAGGTAAGGGTTTATAGTAGATCTGCGGTTAATAGGGAGAAATTTGTCGGGTTTATGAGGGATTACTGTGATTTGGATATACGTTCGGTTGAGGATGCCCGTGAGGCTGTTACAGGTTCGGATTTGATTTGTTGCGCGACGAACACCAACATTCCGGCACTTCATGGAAAATGGTTGGAAGCAGGGCAGCATGTCACCTCTATTGTTAATTCGACAAAAGGAGTTATGGAACAGGCCAAGTTAACCAAACCGAGACGAGAAATTGATGATGAAGTCGTTCGCCGAGCGGATATGATACTTGTGAATATTCGGGAGCAATCAATTGCTGAAGAACACGGGGATTTATGTGAGCCAATAGCAAGGGGTATTACTACTTGGAATAATATCGACGAGCTCGGAGAATTACTGACGGGTAAGACAGTAGGACGTACTTCAAGAGACCAAATAACACTCTTTAAACAAAATTCAGATCAAGGCGTCGGCTTTATGGGGTTGGCCGGATTAGCTTGTGATATCGCTGAAAAAAATAATATCGGGATAGAGGTTTAGAAAAAATTTTTTCTTTATATTTATGGGTCTAAAATAACTCTGAGAACTAGTTTCTGATATCTTGATGGAACCATTCCATAGGAATATGCATTCCCAACTTTTTCTTCTTTGCACTTTCATAGATTACCCGACCGACAGCGGCAAATTGTAAGCCTGCAGAATTATTATCAAAGAATATACTCTCTGTATCGTTTTTTCGACCTTCGCTATCTCCATTAATGACGCTAGCTAATGTGGGCCAGTCATTTGTTTCGTAGCGTCTGAGGTAGGCTTTACCCGATGGGCGGCGCGCCCGTTCCTGTTCTGAGCCGATATTTAGGTCGTCATATGATTCTTTGGACATTCCGATTATCTTGTCCACAGAGCTGAAGACGGGCTCGTCTATTTCATCAATACGACATCGAATGAACAGGGGCCCCGAGTTTTGGGCGTTCATCATTTCTTCCGTGTAAACCGGTGTTCGAGAATCTGTGCAAAGAGCGACAATGTCTGCGCCTGAAGCCACGGATAGGTTGTCTTTTACTGTTTTAACCTTTAAGCCCAATTTTTTTGTCATCTTTTCAGCAAATTTTTCTCGATTTTTTTTCGTTGGGCTCCAAACTCGTATTTCCTCAATATTACGGACAGTGCATATGGCTTCTGTGTAAGCATGAGCCATTCCTCCTGACCCGACTACTCCGAGAATTTTAGAATTTTTTCTGGATAAATATTTAGCTCCGACTGCGGCTGTGGCCCCTACACGAACGTGCTGAATGATACCGTCGTTCATAAGGGCAATTATTTCACCGTTTCTCATATCTATTAAGATTACAAACCCACAATATTTTCCTGGCTCCATATTATGCCATTCTTCGGTTACCGCCCCATCGTATTCAGTCCACGATAAAATATCTGACTTAAACCTGAAGGCCAAAGTAGGGGGGTCATACATTGCCCCTAAGAGAGATCCCCAGCGATAATAATCCCCGTCAACGGCGGTGGGAGACCATAAATCTGTGCGAGGTTGGAAACAGGCGAGACCCTGCGCGTATTGTTTAAGGACTGCTTCCATTGCATCAACTGCTTCTTTCATATCCAGAACCCGCTCCTGGACATCGTTATTTATCAATAGAGCCAACGTTTTTCTCCTGTAAGCAATGGCCTTTGCCAATAAGTTAATTGATGTATCGTCCTGTTGCGCCAAGAATAATGTTTAGTAGGCCAAGCCATAAATTAGCAGTAACTATTATCCTAATCTGATTAAGATTTTGACCAGCGACTGGTATATTTTCCTCTTCTACGGCCCTCTTAAATCGTGAGTAAGGTGCAAACCACAAGTGAAGATATAAAAGTAGCATAAGCCAGCCAAGGAGGTGCATTACGTGGTACAAAACCGGGAGATTTTTAAATCCTGAATAACCTACGAAGGTTATATAGTAACCTGAACTAATCAGGAGGATAACCGCGCACCAGACCCAAGGAAAAAATTTTTTAAAACTCCGGCTCCATAATGCGATTCTGTCGGCCGGTTCCATAGGACCCGCTGCTAGTCGTAATACATAAACAGCAAAGAACATTCCTCCTACCCATATTACGGCAGAAAGTAGATGTAGGGTAACAGCAAAAGCCATATTATACTCCAATATTTTTCCTGTTGCTCGTGGGCTTGATTACCTTCTAACGGTACTCTAGTTTTCTCGATCGATTATATAGAACTAAAACTCAGCGTAAAATTACAAATTAAAGTGGGATCCATGAAGTTTGCAGGAACTGATAACTACGTGACAACAGATGATTTGAATATGGCTGTAAATGCAGCCATTAACCTAGAGCGGCCCTTACTGATTAAAGGTGAGCCTGGAACAGGTAAAACTCTACTCGCTATCGAAGTGGCGAGAGCTCTCGAAAAACCCTTAATAGAATGGCATATTAAATCGACTACCAAAGCCGTAAATGGACTTTACGAATACGATGCTGTTTCTAGGTTACGAGATTCTCAATTGGGTGAAGAAGGTGTAGAAGAAATAGGAAATTATATAGAAAAAGGGCCGCTGTGGCGGGCCTTTGAAAGTAAAAACCAGGCCGTTGTTTTAATCGATGAAATCGATAAGGCTGATATCGAGTTTCCGAATGATTTATTACAAGAACTCGATAGAATGGAATTTTTCGTTTATGAAACGCAACAAACCATAAAAGCTACACATCGACCCCTGATAATAATCACATCAAATAATGAAAAAGAATTACCCGACGCGTTTTTACGTCGATGTTTCTTTCATTACATCCAGTTCCCGAAAAATGAGACAATGGAGGAGATAATCAAGGTTCATTTTCCAGATATCAAAAATAAATTACTCAAAGAATCTCTTGACGTTTTTTACTCAATTCGGGAGGTCAATGGGATTAAGAAAAAGCCTTCCACTTCGGAATTATTGGATTGGATTAAGCTCCTACTTATTGAAGATATAGAGCCTGATGCAATAAAGTTGGATGCCGGAAAGGCCATACCGCAGCTGTATGGCGCGCTCTTAAAAAATGAACAGGATGTTCACATGTTTGAACGCCTTGCCTTTATGTCTCGTCGGCCGGGTTGAGCTTATACTTATGTTCGTTGATTTTTTTTATGAGCTTAGGAATTTAAAGATCCCAGTTACCATACGCGAGTATCTTATGTTGCTAGAAGCAATGGCTAACGGGGTTAACGGACAAAACGTCGAAGACTTCTATTACCTTGCGCGCTCTGCATTGATTAAAGATGAAAAAAATTATGATCGTTTTGACCAGGTATTCGGAAATTATTTCCGTGGTTTGGAGTTGAAGAGTGCTGCGTTTTTCGATGATGCAATACCAAGTTCTTGGCTAAAAAGAGTAACAGAAAGGGTTTTTAGCAAGGAAGAGATAGAGAAACTTGAAAAACTAGATTTTGATGAGCTGATGGAAGAGCTACAGAAGCGTCTGGCTGAGCAGGAAAAGCCTCACTCTGGTGGGAACAAATGGATTGGAACCGGCGGGACTTCTCCTTTTGGTCATTCCGGAAAAAATCCCGCTGGCATTCGAATTGGAGGTGAGGGCGGCGGCGGCAGTGCTACCAAGGTGTGGAAAAAAAGAGAATTTAGGAATTTAACCGGTGAAGTTGAAATTGGCACCAGGAATATCAAGATAGCGTTAAGGCGTTTGCGTGAGTTCGCTCGGGAGGGGGCTGAAGAGGAGTTTGATCTAAAGGAAACGATTTCCTCTACTGCTAGGAATGCGGGTCTTCTTGATGTCAAGATGCGTCCTGAGAGAAGGAATAGGGTCAAGGTTCTGATGTTTATAGATGTAGGCGGCACTATGGATCCACACGTCAGAGTGAGCGAAGAGCTTTTTTCGGCTGCCAAGAATGAATTTAAACATCTTGAATATTTTTATTTTCATAATTTTTTATATGAGAGAGTGTGGAGGGATAATCGGCGAGGACGGAACGAGTTCGTCTCTACTTGGGAGGTGTTAAACACTTATGGGTCGGACTATAAAGTTATATTTGTTGGCGATGCCACTATGAGTCCCTACGAGATAACGGAAGCAGGTGGATCTGTTGAACATTGGAATGAGGAGGCGGGTGCGGTTTGGTTTCGCCGGCTTACAACACATTTTTCAGATTTTATTTGGCTTAATCCCGAAAAAACTGAGCGATGGTCTCAAACGATGTCTACCCAGCTTATTTATAAGCTAGTAGGTGGGCGCATGTTTTCAATGACGCTGGCGGGCCTAGATAGGGCCATGGACACTCTACGAAAAAAGAATTCAACTAGATTACAAAACACCATAGGCCATTAGGGAATTTTGTGCCTGTTTTTAAAAATATAGAAATCCATGCTCGACCGTTGCACGACAATGCGACTTAGCGAACACTAGTTGGAAATGATGATGGTTCTACTCCGTTAATAATTGAACTAGGTATGACCATGATTTTCCCCCAAATGTGAAACATTGGTTTAGCGTCACGGGGAAAAAGTCGATGAAAACATATGGAATTTATGCCTCCCCAAATCGAGTCGTTAAAAGACCCTAGTTTAAATTGCTACTAATTTTTTTGGGTGTGGATGTCCACATTTGTTGCATGTCTTGTTTGCGATTTTACCGTAATATTCTTCAAATACCGGTGGCAGGTCTTTAACTATATTGTCGACCTTGACCTCTCGTCGCCAAATTTTATTTCCACAATTTTCGCAATACCATTCAAAGGCATCCAAGACTCCCTTTGGGCGAATGCGTTCGACCACCATACCTATGCTCTCTGGGTCGGGTCTTTGAGGTGAATGCGGCATATGTGGCGGGATTAGCATAATATTGCCTTCGTTTATCGGTTTATCACGCAGCTCGCCGTCTTCAATGACCTTCAAAACCATGTTCCCCTTGAGTTGAAAAAAAAATTCTTCATAGGGGTCATCGTGATAGTCTGTACGAATATTGGGACCACCTACTATTTGGACAATAAAATCTTCTTCAGCAAAAATGGTTTGGTTGAGGACTGGCGGCCTTAATAAGTGCCTGTTTGACTCAATCCATTTCATCAAATTAAAGGAAGCAACACGCGGCATTTTAGTCCCCCTGATTTTTGAAAAATTTACCGGGAATAAAAAAAATCATCGGGAAGATGTTTAATAACACTTTGAATTGTTCTTCCCGTGGCTAATTTTTTACCTGTCCGTTGACTTGATAAGCTGTAACGAGCATCTGGATGTCTTTCTATGCGGTAAGATGCGTAGGGTGTCCGACCTCTGGCACCCGAATAAATAACAAATTGATCATGACCCGGCTCTCTAGAGCGTTCGTATCTAAACCATCGGTAGCATAAACGCTGTTTATAGCCCAAGTCTTGGATATATTTGACGTCATCTTTTGAAAAAGAGGAAAGATCCAGCTCCAGAAGGTTATTAGGTTTCTCCTTGAGACTAGGCATCCCTGCATCTCTTAATTCAAGGTGCCGCTTTCAGACCTGCCGCCTCGATGCCAGCGATCACGCAGGCCTCATCATTGGCTCCGCTATCGCCACTTGCACCCACAGCACCGATCACGTCTCCGGCATCATCTTGAATAAGAACTCCGCCTGGGCTTGTCAGTATTCGACCACCACTTAAATCTGATAAGGCTCCAAAAAAACTTGGATTACCTGCAGCCCGC
>DEBE01000201.1 GCA_002348425.1 Alphaproteobacteria bacterium UBA2964
GGTTATCGCGAAGGTTATATGGGTGTTGCTTTGGCAATGTTCTCGGCTATGTACCCCGTTTTGACTTATGTCAAGGCAAAAGAGATTTTGGAAAAAAAATCTGATATAGAATTGTAATTGCCTTTAGGGATAATTTATCTTTAGGTTATAAATGTTGTGCAATGAATTTATAAAAAAGTTTGGAAATCGGTGGGAGAATAAATAAGGGCGCCATTTTCAGAGAATAAAAACTCGTTTTTTTCAAATTTTTTTTTAACAATTTTGATTTTGCACCAGAAAACTTCTTTTTCACAAACAAGAAGAAATAAACCATCGGTCCGAGTTAAAAAAATTTCTTTGGGGTTTCTCGAACACTATTGTTCAACTAATACAGTTTCCAGTTTCGTCCTAATATCATCGGGCATCGGCACTGCTTGCCGTGAAATCATATTAAAAAACACACAAACAACTTTTTGTTTAGCTACCAGATTATTATTCTCAGAATTAGTCATTTGTTGATTTATAAATAAACTTTTATTCCCTAATTTAGTGAATGCACTTTTTACTGTGAGGAGTTCTCCTGCTGAGGCCTCGTGCAAAAAATCCGTATTGGTATTCGCTATCACGGTTACAACCCCTTCCTTTTTAAGGGTTGCGTGACTCAACCCGATACTTGACCACAAATGAAACTCGGCATCATCAAAAATATGTGCATACCAGCGGACATTCATATGACCGAGGACGTCACAGTTCCAAGGGTGAACTACAGCTCGGTGCGTCTCCATCCATTTATTCATTGAAATTCTGTCCTTTTTTTATGCCTGGACGTTGTTCGATCAAATTGGCCCAACGTTTCAAATTTTCAAGGCCTTTGATTACATTTGGAAGGAGTACCTTTGTTCGTGCGTGGATACCAAAGAGGGCAAAATCACAAATTGTTATTTCATCTCCAACACAATATGTTTGATCTTCTAAAATTTTATCCCATACAATGTAGTTTTCCTTGAGCCTATCTAAAAATTTATCCCTAGTCGGGTTGTGGGGATTTTCCATTCGTCCGATAAATGATATTGCACCATAAGTTGGACCAACATCTGTGGCGGCATTCATCATTAGGTTCCAAAATACCGCGCGCTTAGTAGGGGTTTTTGGAATGAATTTTCCAACTTTCTCTCCTAAATAGAACATTATTGCGATGGATTGGGGTACGGTAATTTCTTTACCCTCAGGGCCTTCGTCATCAATTATAACCGGCGTCATACCCATCGGATTCATGGTTAAATATTCACTTGTTTTGTGCTCCTCTGCTTTCATGTTGATATTAATCAATTGGTAATCCAAATTACATTCTTCAAGTGTTATTTTTGCTCTAATGCCGTTAGTAGTCGGGGCTGCATATAGTCGGATCATTTTATTTTTCCTTTAACGGGAATTTAGCGTTTTCAGTTTCTAGAAAGAAAATTAAACTGTCACAGAAAGGTCCTATTCCGTTATCTTACTTAACAATTTAAGAGCGCATCTGCCGAGTAAATGGATATCAGCTTGGTACAGAGAGGACTCAAGTAATTTTTTTTGCTAATTAACATTAAAGTTTTATTCCTTTTAATTTTTTGAATACTTGTATGGATAGATATGTTTGGCAATAGACCGACCAAACTTACATCCTTTGGTATTTTGGCATATTTTCGCATTGGGTCTAATATTAATGCTATATCAATGGATATAGGAGACATTGATGGAATTTGGGGTTTTTGATCATCTCGATCGCGGAAACGTCCCGCTTGATGTATTTTATGAGATGCGTTTGAGGATAATAGAATTATATGATCGGGCAGGTTTTTATGGCTACCACCTTGCTGAACACCATGCAACTCCGCTAGGAATGGCGCCATCTCCTGGTATTTTTCTTGCCGCAGTTGCACAACGTACCAAGACCCTGAGATTTGGTCCGATGGTCTTTGCATTGCCTCTATATCATCCGCTAAGGCTAGCAGAAGAAATCTGCATGCTTGATCAAATGAGCAACGGGCGGCTTGAACTCGGCTTTGGAAGGGGAGCTTCTCCCATTGAAATTGATTTATTTGGACAAGATCCAAAAGATTCGCAGGAAATATATCTGGAATCTTTAGATATTGTCATGATGGCGTTAAAAAATGGTCATGTGGATTTCCAAGGTAAATACTTTGATTTGCAAGATGTACCTGTAGCTTTGGAACCGATGCAGGAGCCATTGCCACCAGTTTGGTATGGCATCCATGCGGTGGATAGTGCGTCTCGTGCTGGTAAGGAGGGCCTAAATGTCATTAGCCTAGATACAGCACTCGAGACAGAGGCGATGCTGGCCGCATATAAGTCTTCCTTTAACCGTTTCCCTAGAAATAAGAAAAATCCCAAATTGGGAATAGGACGGTTCATCATTGTCGGAGATACGGATCACGAGGCGTTAACAATAGCACGTCGTGCTTACCCAAAGTGGCATGAGAGTTTCAATTATCTATTTAAGTATCGCGGGACGAGAAAGCCTAGGCACCAAAGGCCCGCAGAATTTGATGCCATAGCTGCACAGGGTCGTGCGGTCGCGGGCTCAATTGAAACGGTGACAGAGATGTTGACTAAGGAATTGCAGATTTCAGGTGCAAACTACCTTGTAGGCCAATTCGTTTTTGGGGACATGTCGTTTGGTGAGGCAAAAAATTCTATTAGTTTATTTGCGGACGAAGTACTTCCTAGATTGACGGGTATATGATATCAATAGAATTCTTTTGCACCTTCTAGAGCCTTTACCCCAGCTTTTGCGACTTCAAGGTCTTGAGCACCTGTGCCAGAACCAACGCCAATGGCTCCCACTATCTCATCATTAACTATCAATGGAAGACCACCTGGTAAATTTACACGTTCGCCATTTGTGACTATTGCCAACTTTAGGTCGATGCCTTCCGGGATATCGCCGGTAGGAATACCATAGGCGGCTGCAGTTTCAGCCTTGCGGCGTGAAGAGGTGTTAGACATAACGAATGCTCCATCCATGCGGCAGAAGGCCAAGAGGTGGCCACCGGAATCAACGATGGAAATACATTGTGGAACATCTATTTGTTCCGCTTTGACAATGGCGGCTTCAAGAATTTTCATTGCACCTTGGCTAGTTAGCTTGAGCGTTTGAGTTGTATCGGACATGATTTAATTCCTAGCTGTTATATAAAAGTCTGTTGTAGACATTGAAGTAATTAAATTACAGGAGTGCTGGCAATAATGAAACTGCGCCCTTTCGGCAAAACTGGTTTGCAAATTTCTGAAGTGGCCTTTGGTGGAGGGCGTTCAGGGGGTATTTTGATCAACGCGAGTGAAGAAAAACGCCGTGAAGCAGTTATGCGAGCACTTGATCTTGGAGTTAATTGGTTTGATACAGCCCCACAATATGGTGATGGAAAATCTGAGGAAGCACTTGGCACTATATTGACGGAAATTCGAGAAAAACCGATGGTTTCCTCGAAAGTAAGGGTAGACCTTAATTTATCAGAAAGTATTGTAAGTCAAGTGGAGCGAAGTGCTGAAAATAGCCTTAGGAGATTGCAACTTGATAGAATCGATTTGCTCCAAATTCACAGCCCAATAACGCCGACAGCGTCAGGGCGAACAATTGCTGTTGATCATGTGCTTTGTCGCGGCGGAATTGCCGACAGCATGGAAAAATTACGTGATTGGGGAATAATAAATTTTATGGGTTTGACAGCTCTTGGTGATAATTTGTCGACAATCGAGGTAATAAATAGTGGCCGGTTTGATGCTGCCCAAGTTTATTATAATTTAATTAATCCTTCTTCGAGTTGGAAAGTAGCTCCCCAGAGTTGGTCGAGCTATGATGGTAGCGGGATTATGAATGCCTGCATCGCTCAACGAATGGCTATTATGGCCATTCGAGTATTCGCGGCAAGTTACTTGGCAACAAAGGTGCGGACCGGGCGTGAGAGTATACTAACTGAGAATACGCATGCGGAATCTGAGGTTAGTAATACAGAGACTGTGTTTTCTGTAATTGGGTCTCAATTCGGAACTCGTGCGCAAACTGCACTACGTTTTGTACTTTCTAACAAAGCTGTATCGACAGCAATAATTGGTCTATCGGAGATTAGACATTTAGATGAGGCTTGCGAAGGAGCTAAAAAAGGCCCTCTATCGGAAGGAACTAATAAAAGACTTTGGCCGGTTTATGATCGTGGGTTCACTTAAAATGCTATCAGCTACAAAATGGCTCAGATGTTAATGACTAAAAAAATACGGTATCAATTTTGTAGAACTCTTTAAATGGTGCGGAGATGCCAGTGGTAGCAAAATTAAAAGGGTCCGAAGTGGGAAAGTCTATATTGTTTATCGTTTTGTTGGTTTATAAGCATTAATTAAACTATTATTTAAATCTCACTATTGGAGGAATTAGAGTGCCAACAGCTCAATATTCGAGTCTCAAGGACCGCGTTGTCATAATTACAGGTGGTGGTCAGGCGCTAGGGCGTGCATATGCTCATGAGTTTGCTGCACAGGGAGCAATACCGGTTATCGCTGAGCTAGATGAACAAAATGGCCAACGTGTAGTTAGAGAAATAGAACAAAAAGGCGGACGTGCTATGAGTGTTAGGACTGATGTAGCAATTGAAGCCGAAGCAAATTCGATGGCAGATGCAGCTTTATCTGCATACGGCCGCATCGATTGTTTAATTAATAACGCGGCAGTTTTTTCAAGAATAACAATTGCTCCATTCTGGGAGTTGCCTGTAGAAGAATGGCAATCAGCAATGAGGGTCAATATTGATGGAGCGTTCTTTTGCTCCCGCGCGGTTGTTCCTGCGATGCAGGAACGCCGGTGGGGGCGGATTATTAATATAGCCTCAACAACGGTACCGACCGGTCGTCCAAATTATTTACATTATATTACCTCAAAGTCTGCGATGATTGGCATGACACGTTCGATGGCGAGAGAGCTTGGGGAATGGAATATTACAGCGCACCTTTTCATGCCTGGAGCAGTTGAAACAGAGGTGGAGCGGCCTTCTGTATCAGGAGTTATGTTTGAGAATCTTGCAAAACAACAGGCAGTGCAGCGTCCAGCGACTATGGATGAATATGCAGGGTTTATGTTATTTTTGTGTTCGGATGATGCGGAGTTTACGACAGGTCAAACTTTCGCTGCAAATGGCGGAATAGCCTTTCCGTGATTTGAACAGCAGAAAAGATTTATTTACTGGGCCCCTGATCTTGGAGGGCTTCGATCGTAATATCTATCTGCGCACGAAGCTTGGTGAGCCAGTCGATAACTTCATCGAAGTCTTTTTCGGAATATTCTTCCTTAAATACCTCATTTTCCAACATGAGTTTGGCAAGTATTTCCACAAATTTGAGTTGTTCGGGGTCAAGTGGTTGCACTGGTTGTTCCTTTCCTATGTTATCAGGTGGAAGTAACGCAGCTTGCCGTTTTTCGCAACCAATTAAGAAGTTTCTCCTAATGCGGGCCATATAGGGCTTAGTCAAAAAGGATAAAAAGTGAACAAGGTAAGGATATGGAGCTATTAATCGAATTTTTAACGGAAGGAACCACTCTGACGCTTTTAGGTTTCTCTGTACTCTGCGGAATTTCTTTTGTTGGTAGTTTCATTGCCGCGTCGCTGGGTTTAGGCGGTGGTTTGTTAGTCTTGGCTACAATGACTTTGTTTCTGCCACCAACAGTGTTGATACCAATTCACGCGGTCGTACAAATAGGATCAAATGGTTTCAGAGCATTGCTCATGCGTCGTGAAATTCTTACCTCCGTTATTCCAGCATTTTTATTTGGTACATTACTTGGATCTTGGTTAGGAGGTCTAACAATTTTTGCACTAGAGGTATGGGTCCTACAATCTATTTTGGGCATATTTGTTCTCTACGCTACTTGGACGCCAAAATTTCGGAGCTCCAATCCTGGCCCGGCAAAGTTTTTCGGGTGCGGCGTATTTGGGGGTTTTGCAACAATGTTTGTTGGTGGGACAGGCCCTCTTGTTGCTCCGTTTGTAAATGCAGCCTGCAAAGAACGACAACAAGTTGTGGCAACACATGCATCATTGATGACCCTTCAACATCTTTTTAAAGTTATTCTGTTCGGTATATTAGGTTTTGCATTTGGGTCTTATATTCCCCTGCTAATTGGCCTGATTGTCTTTGGGGTTTGCGGAACATTGATTGGAAGAAGGGTTTTGGATCGGTTGCCGGAAAGGGTGTTTCGCGTCGCTCTAAAAAGTATTTTAACTTTGCTCGCTGCCCGTCTACTCTATGCGGCTTGGAATAATTATTATGTTTAATTTTTGTCCGAGCTAAACCTTATGCGTAACCAAGTCGCACTAATATAAATATACTGAGTACCCATGTTTACAATGATAATTCTAAATAGATGAAAAGCCATTATTGTGGGCACAGCCATTTGCAGTGCTTGAGCTACAATAGCCATTTCCGCCATCCCGCCCGGGGCCGTTGCTATAATCATCGTAGCGAGGGGTAAGTCGAACATGTAGAAGATCGCAACTGCCACAGCACCCGATGCGGATATTATGAAAATGGCATTAATTAACGCAAAAGGGATAAAAAGTTTATGACGCGCAAAGAACGCGCGCTCATAGCGTTCTCCAAGGATAAGGCCAAATAACAGTTGAGCTATATCTGTCAACCAACCGGGTACTTCCGAAAGTGTAACCCCATTTAAAGCGAGGGTCATACCAAGAAATAGCGGGGTGAGCAGGCAACCATTGTGAAATCTTAGACGCTCTGAAATTTCTCCTAGAATTAAGCCCGCGATTAGCCAGGGAATTAGGATGGAATAGTCTAAGGAAAAGTCGGGTCGGTATGCTGTGGGTTCAACAGGAATACCACCGTAAGTTATTCCAAAAGGGATCACGATTACCAAGATTGAAACCCGTAGACTATGCGCTACCGCGACTGGTGGCATTGTCGCTCCGTATTTATCTGCAAGATTAGCCATAGCCATTGATCCACCAGGGATTGAAGCAAAGAAGGCCGACTTGCCATCAACTCCTGAAACCTTAGACATCACTAAGGCCCCTAAACCACCAATAGCGAAAGCCGATATTGTTGTGATAAAAATAGCGATGGAATTTGCGGCTAGGGCGGCTAGAACCGGCGGGGTAAAATAAATCCCGATAGCAGAACCTAATATTACTTGCCCGATTTGTCGTCCGTAGGGGATAGCGAATGCGCGAATGCCGAGCAAGTTGAGAGTGGCTACAGCAATCATAGGCCCAACCATCCATGGAATAGGTGTCTCGAGCCAAGATAGGATGGCACCAGCGGGTACACCGAAAATCAGGGAGAGCACTACACGGGGAAGGCGATTTTTAGCGGTGGTAATTAAACTCATTTACTGTTGCAGCTGCTTTAAAAAATGGAGATAGTCTAATTGTAAACGTTTAAACGAAGGCTGACGACCCATGATAATTGGCTATGCTTTCAGCAGCGAGTAAACCTATACAAAATGACTTAATTAATCCACCCACGTAAGAAGCCGAGGGGCCACCTTCTATCCCGCCAACTGTTGAACCGGCCGCATACAAACCCGGAATGGGGCGGCCGTTGTTGTTTATCACTTCCCCTTTCCCATTAACTGAGATTCCTCCAGAGGTAACAGTAATTCCGGCACACAGTGGAATGGCATAAAATGGTGGTTTGATAATTGGGCGGGCTGAATATCTCGTCTGGGTTCTGGGTGGTAAGAGAAAAGCTTCTTTTTGAAACAAAAATTTATTGTAAGAGGTAATGGTCGTTGCAAGCTGTCTAGCATCCAAATCAACTTTTTTTGCTAACCCCTGGATTGTGGAGGCTCTCAGAACAGTTCCACCTGCATCAGGAAGAGAGGGGTTGGGCGGCACGTTGTCCGTTGTTTTAGCCTCTTCCCAAACGTCAGAGTCAAAAATTGCTGTTGTTGATAGGGGGTCATCTATGCGGGCTATGGAGTTTGCAAGGTAAATACCCCCGAGCCCTTCATCGGAAAATCTCTTTCCACTAGCGTTGACAACGATACTAGTGGAACAAATCACATCAACCTGTGGGTATGGCCATAATTTTTCGTTAGTCATTGCATCTCTACTCAAGACATGTCCGTAAAAGCAATCCATCCCTGTAATATTTGCCCCGGCTTCTATAGCCATCCGAAGCCCATCCCCAACCCCGGTACCTGCATTACGTTGTTGGAGTTTAGTTATTGAACAACCGATATATTTTTCAACGAGTTTGGGGTTACTTTGAAAACCACCATCAGCGATAACAATGGACCTTGCTAATAGGTCGTGATGAACTCCTTTGTTTTTTGCTTTAAGACCAAAAATTTTTCCATTTTCGAAATATAACTTTTCTGCCCTAGTTCCAAGCCTAATTTCCCCACCATTTTTGACAAGTTTGCTAGCCATTTTTTTTAGGAGTAAGTTTGCTCCTCCAGTTTCCCAATCCAATCCCGCTCTCATTTCTCGTAGGGGTGAGAGCATGGGCATATGATCTGTTCTTCTTGGGTGGTCTTCAAAACTGGCTCCTTGAACTTTAAGCCAATCAATGGCCCTGCGGGCATTTTGTCCAATTGAAACAGCAAGATCTGTTCGGGCAGAGCCGCCTGCATTGTTGATAATGGTATTGGTAAGGTCTCTCGGGTTAGTCCACGGTGTATTAAAGGCGACATGACAAGAGCCTGTAGAGTAACGAGAATTGCATTGATAATTCTCCTCTTCGCCCGCTTCCAATATCAGTGGATGTAGTCCGAGTTCGGCAGCTCTAATACCGACTGTCAGTCCCGCAAAGCCAGCTCCGATTATTATTAGGTCAAAAGACATTGTTATCCTGATTACTCAATAAAAATTATAGTTGCCCCGGCGGCCTCAGAACTCGAAATCTGAATACCGGTCTTTATTTTTATATGTTCAATAGAATTTTCCTCTAAAAATCTTCGGGTATGATTTAAATTAATGGACCTGATTTTTATAATAGCTGGGAAAGGGTTCGAAGGCACATCAATTGCGTAGTTTTCTTGTAAAAATGTGCTAGTTGTAAGGACGAAATTACCTTCGCCTAAATTAAAATGATAGCTTTCCAAATTCTTGACTGGACTTATTCCAAGAAAGCGCTGGTAACGTTCTGCGGCTTCTGAGGGTTTATCAACTGAGACAACTATTTCTTCAAGTGATGAAGCACCGTTGCGATGAGTCATGTAACGTTCCTGCCACAAATAACTTTTTGTGAGATGCTTTATAGCGAGCACCCGTCCTTCGGGCATATCTGCGGGCATTAGTCTTACAAGGTTAAATTTAGCTACTCGAGTTCCTCTTGGTGTTTCAAGTTTCCTCGACAGACTGTAAACACCGTTTTTACTAAATCCCTCTGCACTAAGTCTCTCGGATATGGCGCTAGCGTTATTGCAACTAAAAGCGAGGATGTGGATCCCTTCGTAGCGAGATAGAAATTGTGGGATTTTATTGTCATAGAGTTTTGGATTTATAATTCCCATTAATTCCAGATAACCCTGTTTAAGCATGACGCAGGCATTTGCACAGCCCCACTGCACTACATCACCTCCAGCGGTTATGGCACCCGAATGTTGTGATACGGGTGTTAAACAAAATCCAAGATGCTCAAAAGATTTAGATGCGTTGGCAAGATCATGAACGATCAATGCGACATGGTCCAAACCTTGAATCTTATCTTTTCTATGTTCAATCACAATTACTCCTATAAATATTTAATTATCTTGCTTGATTTGCAAGAAACTCGAAAGGGCGGATATGCTAGTATATCGGATTAGTGCAGGAGCCGGACATGATTAATAGTTTTAGGGAAGTACTCAAAGACTTGCGCCAAAAGGGGCATGTAGAGGATATCACAAAACCGGTTGATATTCGGCACATCGCTGCATTGGTAGATGAGTCAGAAAAAGCCTTAGTTTTTCACAATGTTAATGATTACAGTATGCCCGTTGTTTCGGGGGTGGCAAATAGTCGAGAACGAATAGGGGCCGCATTTGGTTGCTCATATGAGGATGTTTATAAACTACTTGATCTAGGGCTTTCAGAACCCATTGAACCAAAACTTATAAATGGTGGCCCAGTGCGTGAAGTTTTTATTACCGGTCATGAGGTTGACTTATTTGAATTGCCTGTGCCCCTTTTTTCAATTCATGATGGTGGGCCTATGATCACTGCCGGTGTGACAATCGCTAAAAATGCTAGCGGATCACTAAATGCAGGAATTTATCGTTTTTTGTTGCGGGAAAAGAACCTTACAGGAATAGATATTGTTACGCCTAACGATCTCCAACTTTTGGCATTAGAGGCTTTTCGCCG
>DEBE01000189.1 GCA_002348425.1 Alphaproteobacteria bacterium UBA2964
GTCTGCGATCGTATGGCCAATTTTCTAAAATCAAGAAATATTAATGCCAATGACCGTATAGCAATGCTTTCAAATAATTCTATACAGCACCTTTGTGTTTACATTGGTGGCATGGCTTATGGAGCAACCGTTTGCACTATCCACGTTGAAATGAACGCCGTTTATTTTGAACAAATTCTCAAGGCTCTCAATCCTAAATTGGTACTTTTTGACCAAACGGAACAAAGAATAGATTCCGAAAACCTCAAAACAAAAACGAATGGAGAATGGCTAAAACTCGGTACATGGAACCAAAATGGGCATAACAGTGGTTTTTATAAAGAACTCGAAAAATTTTCTGATAAATCAGTCGAGCCGGTGAGTCGCTGGGAGGATGACGCCTCTATTTATTACACATCTGGTACTGCTTCCGCTCCTAAGGGCTGTATTGTTACCTTTCGCGAATTAATAGAAAATACTCACCCTACTGCTGAACACCTCGGTTTAAATAAAAATGATAGGATTTTAGAATTCCGAGCATTCAATTGGATCTCCGCACAAGTTCTCAGTGGATTAGCGCCTCTATCAAAAGGGGCCACAATTATATTAGCTGAAAAATTCTCTCAAAGCCGCTATTTTGAATGGGTAAAAAAATATAAGGTGACCATTGGGGTATGCAATCCCACGGGGCTTGCCATGTTTTTAAACCGGCCGATAGAGATACATCAAAAGGACATTCCACATCTCCGTTTTATGACATCATCATCGGCACCACTGATGCCAGAAACATGGAAACAATTTGAGGAGCATTACGGCATTCCGGTCGCGCAAGGTTATGGTTGCAGTGAAGCCGGCTGGATAGCTGTTTCTAACGAGCGTACCCGAACGTTTGGTACCGTCGGAAAACCATTAGCCTACCATAAACTCTCTCTGGTTGATACAGATGGAAATGAGGTTTCCAAGGGCGAAGTCGGCGAAATAGAATTAGGAGGCTTCGCAACCAACCATTACCGATATATTGATGAGTTTGGCGAAGAAAAGATTCACGCGCAGAATAGACTTCGAACTGGCGACCTTGGGCTAATGAATGAAGATGGGACCATAACGGTTACCGGTAGAGTGAAGGACCTTATCATTCGTGGAGGGGTTAATATTTCCCCGGCTGAAATTGACAATGTATTACTTCAAATTCCGATGCTCGGTGAGGTAGCAACCATCGGGGTACCAGACCCAATCTACGGTGAAGAAGTGATTTGCTATGTTTCATCCAAACCTGGACAGAATTTAACACCGGAGGACGTGTTACAGCACTGTGAAAAAAAACTGCCAAAATTTCGAATGCCAAAACAGGTTATCATATTTGACAAGTTGCCAAAAACAGAGCGCGGTAAAATGAATCGACTATTACTGAAAAAGCAATGGCTGGAAGAGTTCGGCCGGAAATAATTCCACAAAATCTCCGTAGCGATTTGTATGCCTTCCTTTTAAGGTGATAAACTGTTTTTATGCAAAAATCCCAGAAGCCAGTATATAAATCGGTCAGGAGTATTATTACCGAACAAGCAAAGACATATGGCAGCAAGCCGTACATGGTGTCGATTGACCAAGAAGAAAAAGAACTAAGCTATGAAAACCTTTTTCGCTTAGGCAATCAAATAGCGGCTTTTTTGGCTGCGCGCGGGCTTAAGGCTAATGATCGAATCTTAATGCTTTCGGAAAACTCTATAGAATTTATTTCGGTTTTCCTTGGCGTTCAACGCGCTGGAGGCACTATTGCAACAGCCAATGTAGAAATGAATAGATCACACATCCGTGAAATTCTCGGCGCGGTAAACCCGTCACTTGTTTTGGTGCAGGAGGGCCTTGGGCTAGAAAAATTAAAAAACCCAAATATGGCTGCCGAATGGATACCGCTTGGCAATTGGCAATCCAACGGTACGTCATCAGGATTTTTTAGAGCTATATCAGACTTCGACGACCAACAAGACATTGACGAAGTATGCTCAGCCGACGATATCGCGGTCATATTTTATACATCTGGTACTGAAGCCAAACCAAAGGGCGTTATGCAAACACATTCTGCTGTTTGGCCCAATTACGACGCCACTGCGGAATGCGTTAAATTAAACAACAAGAGCCGCATCGTTGACTGTCGTTCTTATACTTGGCTTTCATCACAGAATATGAGCCTAGGGGGACCTTTAGCACGCGGTGCAACCGTCTACATGGCAAAAAAGTTTTCGCGTACCCGTTACTTTGATTGGATAAATAAATATAAAGCTACGATGGGAGTTGCTGTACCCACTATCCTAAATATGTTTCTTAATAAACCAATTAACATAAACGCCAAAGAACTCCCCCATCTCCAGTTTATTATGACATCTTCCGCTCCAATGCTTCCTGAAAACTGGCGCAAATTTGAAGAAAGGTACGGTATTATTATCAGCCAATCGGCAGGTTGTTCAGAGGGAGGATTAATGTGCAGCCACTTAGGCCCTGACCGCAAAATTGGCACTATAGGATTTCCTCTTAAGTACCAAACTATTCGTCTTCTCGACAAAAACGGGAATGAGGTATCTGAGGGAACGCCTGGTCAAATTGTTGTATCTGGTCCCCAGAAAAGCTGGGGTTATCTGCACCCCGACGGTCGAGTAGAACGATTGCCCTTAGAACACCAAACGGGTGACATTGGAAAAATTGATGAAGACGGACACCTCACTGTGGTAGGACGCCTAAAGGACTTAATTATTCGAGGTGGAGTAAACATTTCCCCAATAGAGATCGATGATATCTTGTCACAACATCCAGATATTTTAGATGCTGCTGCCTGCGGGATTCCAAACAAGATTTATGGTGAGGAGGTCGTTTGTTACGTAATCCCTCGAGAAACCGCAGACCTTAGCACAGAAAACGTCATTTCACATTGCCGAAAATTTTTAGCGCCATTCAAAACGCCTAAACAAGTAATTTTTGTTGAAAGGCTGCCGAAGAATCAGCGGGGTAAACTTGACCGAAAAATGCTTACTTCTATGTGGACACGCCAAAATATGGCCAAAAATTAAAAAGAGCCTAAACTCTGCTCTATCGTTTTAACTTTTTTTCAATGTTCATTTTGGATTAGTTTCGAAAGTAATTTTCGTGCCTGTATAGTGGGGTGGTCCATAGCAACGTCAATGTGTTGGGCATCGGGAAATTGATTAATTCTGATTTGTTGTGCTTCACAAATCGCCACATCTTCCCTAAATACCTCTCTGATTATGCCCAGCTCTTTTTGCACAGAGGTATCATCAAGACCGAAATCGCGAGCATTTGACCAAAAGTGATGAGTGGTCTTCATCGTTTCTGGGGTAATAGCATGAGCGTTGTGAACGGTAATGCCGTGTTCTCGATTACCTTCTAAAGCGCCAGTACCAGCCTGCGCCGCGCCTACATCAAACATGATTGTGGCAGGCGGCGTGTAAACCCATCGATTCCAGCTGTCACCCTTCCCCTTAATGTTTGCTGCTTTTGCCCATAATGGGGGAGGTTCATCATTTGGAAATAGACGTTCACATCTAAGAGTACGATCCTCACGGACTACGGTCGGCCTGACACGCAATTTGGCTGAATTACCTAAGGTTTTAGGATGCACGTATGGGGAATGAGTTTGGTCTAATTGAATATCAATATAAGACTGGTAGTTACACTTTACGTAAAAATAATCGTCTATATTTGCCCATTCATCACTATCGAGAAAATAATAGTCTGGAATTAACGCTTCATCAGCTTGTTCCTGAATACCCATCCAGATCCAGATCCACCGATTCTTAATTACCACGGGATAAGACCTAATACAGGCATCCGGCGGAACCATTTTCTGAGTAGGAATTTTTGTACACTTTCCTTCTCTATCAAAACGAAGCCCGTGATATCCACATTCTATTTCATCACCCATAAGTCTCCCGACAGACAAGGGTGCACTGCGATGGCAACATCGATCCTCTAGTGCTCCAACCTCGCCATTTTTTCCCCTAAAAAATACTATAGGTTCTTCACATATGGTCCGAGCCAAAAGCCCATCATCGAGATGATGCTCCCAACCCGCGACATACCAAGCATTTTTTAAGTACATCCCACCTCCCAATTCAACATTTGATTACCAATGCCAATAAAAAAGATCATCGATTTTTATCAATGCTAACCCTAGAATTTTTGTCGACAGCGGCAACAAACAAAAGGGCGGCTGCAATGGCCGCCCTTCATTAAGAGAACAACAATTACCAGCTATCTCCCTGTACGCGCTAGCGAGTGCACCCAACCCTTATTAGTCATGTAAGATTTAGCATGCTTTATTTGTTCATCAGAGAAAAATTTATCAGGAAAGACCTGGTCTACCGGATAGACAGGACGAAGAAAATCGCTTTCATAACCATAAGGAACTGTCGCATCAATACCCATACCACCTTCGAACTGTGTATTTGAAGCCGTCCACTCACGCTCCCCCGCTGTCATACGCTCAGCCGGCATAAAGGTCTGGCCGCGGCCACCCGGGATTGGGTTAAGAATATCAGTTTGAGGATTGACGCGCGTTGTCAGATTCCAAATAACATCATCCATATCATATATATCTGTGTCTTCAGACATTGCGATTACTAAACGAGAACCCTGCGAACAACTAAGGATTGCTGAAAGAAAATTACGTTGCCAACCTTCATCTATCTGGCTGCGCTTTTTGACCTGAATTATCGCTCCACCCCAATCCGTCATTGGATAGGGAATATTACAATCTTGAATTATGCCCGGCTGCATTCGCTCGCAGAGCTCAAACATGGCTGCCTCACGAACCGTAGTATCGATATTTTGGCAATCCATTGTATGAACACCGAGAGGAAAAATTATAGGTTTAGACTCTTTGGGACGCATCGTAACAGCGGTTACGTGAAATGTGGGTGCCTTATATGCTTTTCCCATATAGCCTGCCCACTCGGGATGAAAATGAAAACGCCCCTGAACCCCAGCTTCCTCCGATTCAGCTGTTTCGTATCGACGATCACGAGGATGCAAATAACCCTCAAGGGTAATTTCTGCATCAGCTAATGCGTAAGCACCAGGAATGGTTTTGGCTTCCACCATCCTGACAGGCTCACCTATCAATCGCCCGGCAACTCCTAATTCGTCGCATCCTGTGGGCAAAATTACATAATCAAACCCTGCCCCAGCTAAAAGATTGGGGCCATAAGGTATGCCGAAGTTCATTGTTAGAGGTATGGGTTCATCATCACGATAGTGCTTGGCCATTACCTGCCAGCCATGCGAACCAGGTGAAATTTGGAATGTACCAACATTCCCCCACCTGAAATTCATACGATTATATGCCATATCGGTGCCGCCTTCGAAATATTCGCCAGCAAACAAACGTTGGCCAGAACCAACGGTAAGTTCAGACTCGTATGTCGTGTGCCGGATCGGCATCATATAATCATTAACTTCGGTGGGGTTTAAAATGACCTCTTCATGGCTCGGTGCATTTTTTGAGTCTACAATAACGGGTGGCAAGGGATTTCGGATCGCGTTAGCGATTGCAAGCGTCATTTCTCGCATATCTTTGACGCCAAATAATTTGCACATAACACCATGATCTGCAAAAAGGTTAGTCACCGCGCGGTGATTTGGCTTTCCCTTTACATTGTTAAACAAAAGTGGACAGCTGCCATCAAGATGTTTCTGCACCCCTGTTATTTCCAAATCAGGGTCCACCTCTGTATCGGTTTCTATGATATCTCCCTCTTGTTTAAGGAAGTCGATGGTGCTCCTTAGATCACGAAGTGCATCAGTTATGGGGGCTGGTTGAATTTCTTCTCTGGCAGTGGCCATTTGTTTCTCCTGCTTGATCCTCTAAATATCAAATTGGATATATGAATTGAGTATGTTAAGGGACCCCTTAGGGTGTTTTACATATCGGGTTGTTTTTTTACGTGTCTTAAGAAAGAAAAGCAAGTGTACAAAGCCCACAATAATGACCTGAAAGGGAAGGATGGCAGAACTGATGGAAACCTAAATTTAGGAAAGACAGGATTACACTAATTTCATTCTAATTTAATAATTTTTATCAAAAAACAACAACATATCTATTTCAATACAGTTGACTAAAATATAAAATCTCAAAGAGAATCAATCTTAGAAAATTTTCAAAAGAATTAGACATGGCAAAAAAATTACCGCCCGGCCCCGTGAAGGAATTCGTAGATACTGTTCGGTCTTATTTCATGGAGGGTATTTCAAGCGAGAAGTTATGGCCTCTCGTAGCGAGAGATTTAAAATCATTATTGTCGGAAAATAGTTTAATTAATCAATCCAAGGTATGGCCAGATACAAAAATGGGTAACGCTCCACCTTCCAATTTACTATTTTACGAAGATCCAGATTATGGGTTTGTGTTGAATGCTCTTGTAAAAGCTCCAAAGTCAATCACAAATATTCATGACCATGGACCTAGTTGGACGCTCTATGGTGTTCTTGATGGAGGAGAGCAAATCAGGCGTTTCCGAAGGCTAGATAAAAATCAAAAAGAAAATGGGCCCGCTGTTTTAGAACCAAGTGGGGATTTTGAGGTAGTCCCGGGATATATCGATGTCGTTCCACCATGGGAGATCCATCAAGAATCGAACGGGAATCATCGAACTATTGGTTTTATAGTGCGGAGCCAAAGATCGGGAACATTTAAACAATTTAGATACAATGCAGAAAACGGCAACGTGACCTC